>NZ_JBNGOX010000003.1:0-219009 GCF_050589785.1 Carboxylicivirga caseinilyticus
TTTTGAGTTTAAAACCCTCGCTGTATCGCTTTACGATACCATTATTGTTATACATAATTGCTACGTGTTGTGTAGCCTTTTTTTAGGACGACTCAAATGGGCAGATGATGCAATGACAGTTGATGGGATGAGTTACATAGTAGGATTGGACATTGAATTTAATATTGGTAGAAAAAATAATTGGGCTCTTGTGTCTCAAGCTCATTTCTTTTCTAAAGATAAATCATGGGATGTTTCTAATAGATACTGGGAGCGAGAAGGTAGATTAAATTATCATTCAATTCGTATTCCGGTAGGTATTAGATTTAAACCCAAAATAACAGATAAAATTGGGTTGTATGTAGATGCAAATTACAGTATTGATTTCGCGCTTGATTCTTATGTTGCGATGTATACAGTACTACCTCAATCTATTAAAGAAGACAAATCAAAGATAAAGCCTACTGCTTTTCCCTTTCTTGGATGCGGAGTGTCTTATAAGAGAGTTAAATTAGGCTTATTATTTGAACCAACACGAGACATTCTTCAAATGTCTGAAACAGGTAGTGAAGATACCGACTACAACGCTTTGTCAATAAGTATATCATATAAAATCTGATAAAACGTTCCGTTATGTTACGAATTGATACAATCTTATTAAAGTATAATACTATTATAGCCATCTGTAATAATACAAAGTCTAATTAGGTATATTAGGACAAATAAATCAGTATTATTTATCAGTTATGAAATTCAGACATTATACAAACATTTGTTTATCAATTCTTTTTGTTACGATGCTCTCGGCATGCAGTGTCCCATGCCAACAAACAGTAAAAGTAGTAGATCAAAATGCTGACGAAAACGTAATCAAATTGTATCAGTTTTTAATGCACAGTGATACTTTGGGTATCATGTTCGGGCATGAAGATACTTTTGCATATGGTATCGGTTGGAAACATGATGGTGAAGAGTATACCTCGGATGTTTATAAAATTTGCGGAGATTTTCCGGCTGTATTCGGTTGGGATCTGGGACATATCGAAACAGGATCGCCTGTAAATATTGATACAGTGAACTTTGAATCAATGAAGAAATTTATTGTGAAAGCTCATGAAATGGGTGGTATCAATACAATTAGCTGGCATCCAACGCATCCTTTAACTGGTGGGTCAACCTGGGATACCACAGTTGTTGTAAATCAGTTATTACCTGGCGGGGCTTTAAATGATAAATTCAATGGATGGATTTCGTCTGTTGGTAACTTCTTTTCTGATTTAAAAGATTCAAAAGGACAAAGTGTTCCTGTTATTTTCAGGCCTTTTCATGAGCATAATGGAAGTTGGTTCTGGTGGGGTGATGCATTGTGCTCGGTAGATGAATATACCCAGTTGTGGAAATATACAGTAAGTTATCTACGCGATACCATGAATGTGCACAATGTGCTGTATGCATATTCACCCAATATTGTAGGTTCAAAAGAAGAATATCTGGCCAAGTATCCAGGCAATGAATGGGTTGATATAATGGGGGTTGATGTTTATGATTTTCCACATTATGGCATTAATTATGCCGAAGTATTACCCCGAAATCTTGAAATTCTGAAGTCAGTAGCTTTGGAGAAAAACAAACCATATGCCTTAACCGAAACAGGTTATTTAAATGAAAAACCGGCTCAGTGGTGGACCAATTCACTTTTGGAATATACCAAAGGGTCTGGAATCAGATGGGCATTAATTTGGATTAATCTTGAAGCAGCTCAGTATTATTTTACTTTTCCGGGACAACCCAGTACTCCTGATTTTAAAGAGTTCTACAAAAGTGAAGAAACCTTATTTGTATCTGATTTACCAGAGATTTACTAAGAGATAAACATATTTAGATTGGCAAACGGTTGTTCAGTTAATTCTGAGCAACCTTTTGTTTTTTATGATAGTAAAAAGTCAATAGCATACTAAATAATATTTGAAGAAGAAAGAAAGTTACTGTGTATAAGAGGCCTCAGTTGGTGAGCAAAAAAACAAGGTTGAATTGACGATTAAAAATCGTTTTCTGTTTGAGTTGAGCGTAGTCAACGAGTTTAAACGATTTCAGTCAATTAACCGTAGTTTTTTTAGTGAGACAGGTGCAGCCTTGATTTTCTTTGCTTCGTTTCTTGCATCAAGGCAAGAAATGAAGTCGGGTTTGGGCGAAGCGCCAATTTGAAAAATAATTAGGACTGAATTGGTGAAAAGTTAGCAAAACAATGGTAATTGATATATGTTATAGATTGGTGAGTTATTAATGTATAACTTGTATGTTTATTTACCCAATAACTAAAATTCACCTGTTATGGCTTCATTTACAAAGCAGGATGCCCTTGATTACCACGAAAACGGCAAGCCTGGAAAAATCGAAGTAGTACCAACCAAACCCTACAGTACCCAACATGATTTGTCACTTGCTTATTCTCCCGGAGTAGCAGATCCGTGTCTCGAGATTGAAAAAAATCCTGATGACATTTATCGTTATACTTCTAAAGGAAATCTGGTTGCAGTGGTTTCAAATGGAACAGCAGTACTTGGTTTGGGAAATATTGGAGCTGCAGCCGGTAAGCCGGTTATGGAAGGAAAAGGATTACTTTTTAAGGTTTTTGCCGATGTTGATGTTTTCGATATAGAAGTCGACGAAACCAATGTGGATGATTTTGTAAAAGTAGTGAAAGCTATATCACCCACTTTTGGAGGCATCAATCTTGAAGATATTAAGGCTCCTGAATGTTTCGAAATAGAAAAACGCCTGCAGCAGGAATTGGATATTCCGGTTTTTCATGATGATCAGCATGGAACGGCTATTATTTCAGCAGCTGGTTTGATTAATGCCCTTGAACTGGTAGATAAGGATATTGCAACCATTAAAGTGGTTGTTAATGGAGCCGGAGCATCTGCCATCATGTGTACCAAGTTATACATTTCGTTAGGTGTTTTACCCAAAAACGTGTACATGCTTGATAGCAAAGGACTCCTGACAAAAAGCAGAGACGATTTGAATAAATACAAGGTTGAATTTGCTCAGGATAGTGATTCGGTTCACCTGGAGGATGTAATTAAAGATGCAGATGTGTTTCTAGGTCTTTCAAAAGGTAATATCCTTACAAAGGAGATGGTTCGGTCGATGAACGATAATCCTATTGTGTTTGCATTAGCCAACCCGGTCCCTGAGATCAGCTACGAAGAAGCAAAAGCCGCCCGTGAAGATGTTATTATTGCCACAGGGCGATCCGATTATCCTAACCAGATAAATAATGTTCTGGGATTTCCTTTTATTTTCAGAGGGGCTTTAGATGTACGGGCTAAAGCCATTAACGAAGAAATGAAGAAGGCAGCTGTTTATGCCCTGGCTGATTTGGCTAAACAGGATGTGCCTGAAAAGGTAAATGCAGCCTACAAAAGTCAGAATCTGATCTTTGGCCGTGATTATATAATTCCTAAACCCGTTGATCCTCGTTTGATAACTGTTGTTGCTCCTGCGGTTGCTAAATCGGCAATTGAAACTGGTGTTGCACGCAAAAAAATTGATGATTGGGAAGTTTACCGCATCGAATTAATGAAGCGTATGGGCTTATACAATAAGCTGGTGCGTGATGTAACCTATAAAGCAAAGTCTGATCCGAAGAAAATTGTTTTTGCCGATGCTGATCATTTTAAAGTGTTGAAGGCAATAGATATTGTCCGTAATGAAGGAATTGCTCAGCCGGTGCTGTTAGGTGACAGGAATACCATTCTTCAATTGGCTGAAGAAAACAAAATAAGTGTTGAAGGCTTACAGATCATTGATACTAAAGAACAGGAGCAGAAGGAGAGAAAAGAAAAATATGCGCAAATGCTCTTTGAAAAGCGGATGCGTAAAGGATTGAACAAGGAAGATGCCTGTCGTTTGATGAATGATCGTAATTACTTTGGTGTTATGATGGTGGAAGCTGGCGAAGCAGATGGTTTTCTGGGAGGTTTTGCCAGTAAATATGCCGATACCATACGTCCTGCACTTCAAATTGTAGGTTCCAATAATACCTTGAATCACATTGCGGGTATGTACATTGTGATGACCAAGAAAGGGCCTTACTTCTTTGCTGATACAACGGTTAACTATCAGCCATCATCACGAACACTGGCTGATACTACTTTGCTAACAGTAAATGAGGTGAAAAAATTTAATATTGAACCGGTTGTAGCTTTGGTTTCATACTCTAACTTCGGATCAACACGTCAGGGAAGTCCATTGAGAGTGAGAAAAGCAGTTCAATATCTTCATGAGAATTATCCGGGCTTATTGGTCGATGGAGAAATGCAGGCCAATTATGCCTTTAATGCTGAGTTAAGGATGAAGAAGTTTCCTTTTACCAAATTGGGTAGCAGAGAAGTGAATACTGTAATTTTTCCAAGCCTGAGTGCCGGTAATATTGCCTATAAAATGATGCAACAACTGGGACAGGTAGAAATCATTGGACCTGTACTTCTGGGTATACGTAAACCAATACATGTATTGCAGATGCAAAGTTCGGTTCGCGAAATTGTGGATATGGCTACTATTACAGTGGTTGATGCACAAACAAAGGATAACGAGATAATAGAATTGTAAGAATTCAATATGTAAATATATAAAAATGGGATCATCGATCCCATTTTTTATATCATAAAGGTAAAGTTGTTACTTGGCAAATTTAAATGATTGACTTCCTAGTCTGATGATATAAACACCATTTGAAAGGTTTTTAACCGAAATAGAACCTTTACCGGAAACTTTTTCAGAAATTAATAACTTACCACTTATCTGGTACACACCCAAATCTGTTAACTGATCTGGTGCTTCATACATAATGGAAGAGCTTGTTCTATCGTACCATGCTTTAATTTCAGTCATATCTGTTATATCAACAGGTGTACTTTCTCCATTAATAGCTGTGGTTTTTACAAAATACCATTGTTGATTTTGATTCGCATCTATTTGATTGTCATATTCTATTATCGGATTACCATTGGAATAAGAGCCACCACTGTTATCAATAGAATAACCGCTTTGCTTATTAATGATTCCATAAACATTGCCTGTTAAAATAGGTTCGAATTCCCATAACTGAGCATCATCATTTGTATCGGGTATAACCTGAATTAATGAATTAACCCTGCCATTTCCGCGCATGGCATAGCCTGTTTGTTTGTTTACAATCTGAAAATATTGATCATCAACCTTATTAATTTCCCAATTCTGGGTTTCTATATTATTGTCAGATTGCCATGAAACAAGCTTTCCATTAAGGCTTTCATTGTTAACATCTATAGAATTTTCTGTTCGCTTATTGTAGATGCGGTAATAATATTCTTCGGCTTCAAATGGTTGCGATGGCAGATTGTCAAAAGTAAATTGTGAATTCAAGAATTCAATTCTGTCCATAACGTAGCTTCTTAAGAAATCAATTTCCTGAGCATAAGTTGGAAACCAGAATTGATTACGGTATACTTTTTCTCCCAATATATCCCACTTAACAAAGTTCTGTTGTTGAGATGCATCCAGCAATTCTTCTGTCTGGGCAATGTAGTCCAGCAGGTATTCTTCAATTCCGCTATCAACAATGGTGTTCCAGCGTTTAATCACTTCTTCAGCAAACCAAACGTCTTTATACATTTGTTGAATCCAAAGAGTCTGACCGGAAACAAGAGTATGGGCATACTCACGCATTAATTTTTCAGTGGCGTCACCCAGCCGGTCATCGTTATTAAAGGCAATGTCAAAGTCCCATAGCGGACCGAAATAGAACTTATCCTCGTTTCTCTTTTTTGAAATATACTGGCTCCAGAATGAGTCGGAGTTACCTGTAAGCTCACATGCTATGTACCAGTTTACAAGCGAGGCTGTATCAACCATCAACCTGTAGCTTTCATTCGGATCATCAAAAGAAGAATCAAAAAGACGGTCCTCAAATGTTTTTGTAAAATTGGTAATGTAATCCTGTTGTTGTGTGTTGATATCCTCTATTTTAGGATATTTGATAGTGATTGGAGTTTTTCTGTTGGTTTCGAACCAATTATCTTCAGTATAGGCAAAGCCATCCAGTTCAAGAAGATAACCACCTGTTATCAGAGGCATTTCGGTATCGTCAATGGTTAAAGTTTCAACATCCACACGATTGGTGCGAACCTCAATTTGGTCAGCAACCATATAATTACCAATGAATTCACCATTCAAAACCACATCGATATAACGGGCCGATGAGGTAAATGGCATATCAATGAAACGGCTTATTTCAAAAGCAATTCCATTTCTTATCAACGATTTATCGCTGTAATTTGCTAATAAAACCCAACTTTTAGCTTTGGCTGGTAAGTTTAAAAAGTTGTATTTGCTCGTAAACTTCAGTCTATACGGCTTTTTCTCAAATCCCCAGGTTGAGTTACCCCTGCCTCGTATTTCTATCTCTTTATTTGTAAATTCTTCAGTGGCATCTGAACTAAGTAAAGTTGCTGTTCCCGGAACATATTCTTCTGTACTTTCAATAGGCGCAGCATTAAGTGTTTCGATATAAAGGGTTGGAATATTTGTGAGCTGCTCCTGCGAATTACCAGTAATATAAGTTAGCAATAAAAGGAAAAGTAGAAGTTTTTTCATTCAGTTGGATTTATTTCTAATGTTCAATTGGAGGGTGTTTTCGAACTATAAATGTAGTAATAATTCAAGTAAATGAATGTGTTATAATCTAAGACATTAATTCATTTAGGAGTATATATTTAATAGCTGTAATTCGTTGGAAAACTATGTAAATAGCAATCATTCAATGCAATATGATTTAGTATTGTGTCTGGAAATATTGAACACTTAATTAACAAGTTGATTTTATGGTTGAAAAAGTGTCATATTATTTAAATTATGAGCTATGAATAATTTTCTGTTGCGTTATTTCTCACATATTCCTTGGGAGATACACCATAAAATGACTTAAATGAGCTGGAGAAATGGGATAGATTGGAATATCCCACTTCGTATGCCACTTCACTAATATTCAGTTTTTTATTGGTAAGTATATAGGCAGCCTGCTTCATTCTGATATTCTTAATGAAATCCCGGGCAGATTGATTGGTGAGTTCTTTTAGTTTACGATGCATATGAACACGACTGATTCCGACGGCATCGGCTAACATTTCAACATTCAGTTCCCCATCCGAAAGATTTTCCTTTACTACAGCCATTATTTTCTGCATTAATACCTCATCATGCGATTTAAGTTTAATTTCTTCAATTGGGTGATTATTTGATTTTTGTGAAAGTTGAAGGTATATTCTTCTTCTGTTTTCTATTAGATTGGCTATTGTTTTCTTTAAGAAGTCGCTGTTAAATGGTTTAACAAGGTACATATCAGCACCTGTTTCAATACCTTCGGCCCGGTCTTCGTCTTTTGATAATGCAGTTAATAGAATTACCGGTATATGACTGGTTGCTATGTTTCTTTTTATCTTTTTACAAAATGTGATACCATCCATAACGGGCATCATTATGTCACTGATGATTAAATCAGGTTTATCCTCCTTGATAATTTCCATGGCTTGTGAACCATTTTCACATACAGTTACAACATACGATGTGCTTAATTCCTGCAAAAGATAATTTCTAATCTCATCTTCATCATCCACTACTAATATCTTGTAGTTTGTCAGATGCTTTTCGTTGTTGTTTGATTGTACTGGGATAACTGCATCTTCAACAGGAAGAACATCTGCGGGTGTTGGGATGAAATTTTCGGATTGTAAGATATCTTTCTTGGGTAGATGACTATTGCCAAGTGGTAAAACAACTATAAAGTTGGTTCCTTTGCCATTCGTTTTGTTTTCGGCATATAGTTTCCCTTTGTGCAATTCAACTAATGATCTTGAAAGATGGAGGCCAATGCCGGTGCCCGTATGATAAAGGTTTTCTTTGGATGATGCCTGATAAAATCGATTGAATATTTTTTCAAGATCGGATTTTTTTAAACCAATACCGGTATCTGATACTTTTATTTCAACATGGCTGAATGTATCCTTCTTTGAATTTTTCCTGGTAATCGGGTCAATGGCAATCTCCACAGATCCTCCGGAGGGAGTATATTTGAAAGCGTTGGAAAGAAGGTTCAGAATAACTTTCTCAAAATTTAAGGGATCAATCCATACTTCCAAATCTTTGTGATTACATTCAATACGAAAATCTATTCCTTTGTTTTCAGCCAGTAATTCATAAGAGTTAGCAACTTCTTTCACTATTTCAAACAGGTTGGTTTTCTGGTATTTGATAAGTAGTTGTCCTTTATCAATTTTTCTAACATCCAATAGCTGACTAACCAAACGATGAATGCGATTGGCATTCAGGTGCATGGTTTGATACAAACGCAATGTTTCATCGTTGGTTTTCTTCTTCAAAAGTTTATCCAACGGATCAAGAATTAGAGTAAGAGGAGTTTTAATTTCATGGGATATGTTGATAAAGAATTGCATTTTATTTTCGTTGGTTCTTTCTGCCTCAACACGCAAAACTTTTTCTTTATTGAATAAGATAATTGCGTATAAAAAGAAAAATCCCAGTGCAATCCATAACACCTTTGCCCACCATGTTTTATACCAGGGCGGATATATTATAATTGTCAGTTTACGAGGTGTGGAATATTGTTCTTTATCAACACCCCGAACATAAAAATGATAGGTTCCATGACTAAGATTGGTGTAGGTAGCTGTACGGCTTAATGAATTACTGGCATTCCAGTTGGTGTCAAATCCCTCCATTTTATATTCATAACTGATGCGGCTTTGATTGGCCAATTCAACAGAAGTAAAACTTATGGAGAATACATTGTCACGTTCAGTTAATCGGATGGTATCAGCCATTACAATGGAACGATTCAGAATGATATGTTTACCTGTTTTTTCACCAATCTCAACAGGTTTACCAAAACGATGAAACTCAGTAAGCATTACATCACGAATGTTTCTGGAATAGTTGAAATAATCTTTTTTAACTTCAGTTACACCATTTATACCACCAAAAAACAATTCATTGTTATCGGACTGATAAACTGCATTTCTCGAAAATTCATTGGACTGTAAACCATCCGATGCATAATAGGTCGTAAAGGTGGTGTCAGAAGGATTAAAACGACTTAAACCGTTATGTGTACTTATCCAAACCTGGTTTCTCTCGTCTTCAATAATGCTGCAAATTACATCACTGCCTAAACCATTTTCGATAGTAAATAACTCGGAAGTGAAATTATGAGTGTTTATTCGAACCAAACCACCATAAGTGCCTGCCCAAACATTTCCATTTGAATCTGATACAAGACTGTAAACAACATTGTGCGGAAGGAAGTTATTTTCTGTAGTAAAAATTTTTATTTCATTCTTTTCGGGTTGAGCATAAACTAATCCATCATAAGTTCCAATCCAGAAATTATTTTCTTTGTCTATGTGAATATCATTAACCCATTTGGGAATTAATTGGTTAAGTGAGTCGGACCAGTTTAATCCTACTTTAAATGTTCCATCATCGGCATTAAAACGGCATATTCCACCTCCTAAAGTAGCCAGCCAAAGATCATTATTCTTACCTGGTTTGATGGCTGTAACTTTATCGTTTATTAACGAGAGCTTGTTTTCAGGATCGTTTGTGTAAGATTTTAGCTGTTTAGTTCTTGTGTTATAACGAAGTAATCCGTTAAAATAGGTTCCAATCCATAAATTATCATCTTCTGAATCATATAAACTCAATACGTTGTTTCCTTCTCTTTCGCCTTTTTTATTTCTAAGTTCAATGGGTTCAATACTGTTTTTTGTGCGGTCTAATTTATAAATGCCATCGCCGTCTGTTCCGATCCATAAAGTATGATCCGATCCTTCCAGTGCAGTGATGCAGTTAGACCCAATACTGTTTGCACTAAATGCACGATATCCATAATGATTAAACATCTCAGGGGATTCAGGAAACAGGAACAATCCTTTTTGAAATATTCCTAACCAAATATTACCAACATTATCTTCAATAATTGAGTGAATTTTACTTCTTGAGAAATCAAATGAAGAACTACCCGGATTCATTTGCTCCAGTTCATCAGTTTGATTATTTAATCGTAATAATCCTTTCCCATCGGTCCCCACCCAAAGTCTTTTTTTTGAATCGAATAAAAGTGATTTAACCGGTAAGTTTTGTTTGTTGGCAGTTGTTATTTTCTTGAATTTACCTGTTTGCTTGTTATATCTGGTTAAACCTGCCTTCAAACTGGCAATATAAATATTACCTCGGTTATCTTCGCTAATGTCCGTTATGTCATTTCCCGGAATGTGATTGGGTTCTTTCTCTGTCTCTGAAAATTTTAAAATTTCTCCCGTCTCAGGGTTATATGAGTTTACTCCATTGTTGTCAGAACCAATCCAGATTAAACCTTCACGATCGATATGAATACATTCAAGATAAAAACTACAAAGCCGTTGATTCAATCGTGTTGAATACCTGGGGCGCTTTGATTCATTTTCTATTTTTAACAGACCATAGCGGGATGTTGTTACCCAAATATCTCCATTTGAGGCCTCTTCAATACCACTAACATAGGGGTGAATTTGCTGATCATTGATATAAACTTCAATTTCTTCGAATGTTTCAGTTATTGGATTGTATACCTGTAATCCATTAATCTGACCTACCCAGAGTTTTCCGGTTTTATCCTCATAAATGGCTGTGACGAAATTAGCTTTTAAGCTTTTTTGTTTTTGACTTCCATTAAACGATTTAAATTTAATACCATCAAACCGGTTTAATCCATCTTCTGTAGCCACCCATATGAATCCAAAATGATCTTGATACACTTCATTTATCAGACTATTGGATAAACCTTCGTTGAAATCGAAAAGTCTTTTTTTCTGACCTAAAGAGGATGTTGAAATTGAAATAAAAATAATTAACAGAAAGATAAAAGCTGATCGCATAATCCATTTTTGGAAAAACTGAATTCTAAAGTAACAAAAATTAACAATAGGAAAAGAAGGCCGTTTTTGTTTTTACAGCTATTTATAACTAATGTAACGTACACTAAAATTTATGTAACGAGAGTATAAATGGCTTAACTAAATGTAAACTTGTTGTTACGATATGGAAATAGTTAATTGGTTAATTGCTGTTAAATTTGAAGTATTCAGTTTTATCAAAATTTTAAAATCCGCTTATGTTAACTAAAAGGTATTTTCAATTCTGTTTTTTACTCTTACTTGTTTTATGGGGATGTAATAATTCAAATCAAAACTCAGATCATTCTGCAAGTTTTGAACAAAGAGTTGATGATTTGGTAGCTAAAATGACTTTGGAAGAAAAAGTAAGTCAATTGCAATACGAGTCTCCGGCGATACCTCATTTGAATATACCTGAATATAATTGGTGGAATGAATGTTTGCATGGTGTGGGGCGTTCAGGTTTAGCTACTGTTTTTCCTCAGGCAATTGGGATGGCTGCTATGTGGGACGATGAAATGATGTACGAGATAGCAAATGCCGTTTCAGATGAAGCAAGGGCTAAATACCATAAATACCAGAAAGAAGGTAAAAGAGGGATTTATCATGGCTTGACATTCTGGACGCCTAATATTAATATATTTCGTGATCCGCGATGGGGAAGAGGTATGGAGACATACGGAGAAGATCCTTATTTGTCAGGAGAGCTTGGTGTGGCCTATATTAAAGGACTTCAGGGAAATGATTCTGTTTATCTTAAACTGGTGGCAACAGCCAAGCATTTTGCGGTACACAGCGGACCTGAATCTAACAGGCATAGTTTTAATGCCATACCATCAGAATATGATTTTCTGGAGACTTATTCTCCGCAGTTTAAGAAAGCAGTTGAAGAAGCGGATGTTTATTCAGTTATGTGTGCCTATAACAGGTTGAATGGATTACCCTGTTGTGGAAATGAGCGATTGAGTAATTTGTTAAGAAATCAATGGCATTTCGATGGTTATATCGTTTCTGATTGCTGGGCTGTGGCTGATTTTTATACTCAGAATGCACATGAGGTTGTTAATACGAAAGCAGAAGCGGCAGCAATGTCGCTAAGAGCAGGAACAGATTTAAATTGTGGAAATTCATATCCTGCTTTAGTTGAGGCAGTGGAAAAAGGATATGTGAATGAATCTGACATTGATATCTCTGTGAAGCGATTGTTTTTAGCTCGTATGAAATTAGGAATGTTTGATGATGATAGTCAAGTGCCTTATGCTTCAATTTCTGAAGATATTATTGATTCGGAACAACATCGTCTGTTAGCTCTGAATGCAGCACGGAAATCAATGGTATTATTAAAAAATGATAATGATCTTCTGCCTTTATCCAAAAGTTTAAAGAAAATCGCAGTGATTGGACCCAATGCCGAACACCTGGAGGCTCTGTTAGGAAACTACAATGGTTATCCTGCTGAACCGATTACTCCGTTTAAAGGAATCAGTGAAAAAATGCCAGATGCTGATGTTATTTATGCGTTAGGTTGTAAACATGCAAATGAACTACCTTATTTGGAAGCTATTCCTGGTGAATTCTTGTATACAGATGAGTCTTTAACAGAAAAAGGTTTGAAAGCTGAGTATTTCAATAATTCGCTTTTTGAAGGAGAACCTGTAATTACACGAATTGATTCAAATCTGGATTTCCAATGGTGGGATAAAGGTCCCGGAGATTCGCTGAACGGTAACGAATTCAGTGCTGTCTGGACTGGTTTTCTGGTACCTGAGAAAACGTGTGAATATACAATTGGAGGACAAGGTTTTAATTCATTTAATGTATGGCTGGATGATGAACAGATTTGTGCGCAGGAAAGTGAACATGATCCGGCAAAAAAGTACGTTCAAATGGTTTTGGAAGCAGGAAGGAAATATAAAATCAGATGTAATTTCAGTCATAAAAACTCAGAGTACGCTTTAGCTCAGTTATTATGGGAGGCACCTAATGATAACTTACAGGCTGAAGCCTTAAAAGCTGCTGGTAATGCTGATGCTGTAATTTTATGCATGGGATTAAGCCCTCTGCTTGAAGGTGAAGAGATGAAAGTGGAAGTGGAAGGGTTTGCCGGTGGCGACAGAGTTGAAATTGGATTACCAAAGGTACAGCAAGAACTGATCAGGAAAATTGTTGCTTTGGGACGTCCTACTGTTTTAGTATTAATGAATGGCAGTGCCCTGGCTGTTAATTGGGAAAATGAAAATGTACCATCTATTCTGGAAGCATGGTATCCGGGTCAGGCTGGTGGTCAGGCTATTGCAGATATATTATTTGGTGATTACAATCCTTCAGGAAGATTACCTCTTACTTTTTATAAATCAACAGAACAGCTGCCAGATTTTGAAGATTATAATATGGAAGGAAGGACTTATCGTTATTTCAAAGGTGAGCCGCTGTATGCTTTCGGACATGGTTTAAGTTATACCACATTTGAATATTCCAATTTGTTAATGCCATCAGAGGTTTTTGCAGGCTCATCAATGACGGTTACTGTTGATGTAACCAATACAGGTAAATACGATGGTGAAGAAGTGGTACAGTTGTATGTTTCACATCCAGATATGGAATTTAAAGCAGCTATCAGAAGTCTGAAATCATTTAAAAGAATTTATTTAAAAGCAGGTGAAACTAAAAATATATCAATGGTTCTTCAGCCTGAAGATATGGCAGTTCTGAATGATAAATATCAATACATTATCGAAGGTACACCCTTTAAAATAAGTGTTGGTGGATGTCAGCCATCGGAACAATCGATTATTGAAAAGAAAACAATTGAATCTGACGTAAATATTCAGCTAATCAATAACGAAGTATTAGTTCTTAAATAACGATATGAAAAACTTTCAATTGCTACTCATAGCTCTAATATTTCAATTTTCATTGCAAGCTCAAATCGATGGAAGTGACTTATGGTTTTCAGAAAGTAGTCTGAATAGCCAGAATTATTTATTGAAACCTAAGTCTGTTGTTGTATCGGATGCGGAAGGTAGAATTACACTTGCTTCGAATGAGCTGCTTCATGGATTAAACAGACTTTTTAAAACATCAATTAAAACTAAGCATAAAGTCAGTAAGGAGAGCGTATGGCTTTCTTTATCTGTTAATTCGGATATTAGAGAGTTGATTGATCCTAAAGAATTAGATGAATTAGGCTCCGATGGCTTTATCATTAAGTATATCGATGAAAAGAAATCAGTTTTGATAACAGGAAACACTGAAATTGCTGTTTTGTATGGGGTATTTCATTATTTGCGATCGTTGCAAACAATACAGGTAAATAAGGATGACTTAAATATTATTGAAATACCAAAGTATAAAATCAGAATTCTTAATCACTGGGATAATCTGGATGGATCCGTTGAGCGAGGTTATGCTGGAAGATCGATCTGGAGATGGAATGAACTGCCTGAAAAAATCAGTCCGAGATACCATGAGTATGCGAAAGTAAATGCTTCAATTGGTATTAACGGAACGGTATTGAACAATGTAAATGCCAATCCTCAGATATTATCAACTGAATATTTGCAAAAAGTCAATGCTATTGCAAAAGTGTTGAGACCATATGGAATCAAAGTTTATCTGTCGGTGAACTTTGCATCACCTGCTGTTTTAGGCGGTTTGGAAAATGCGAGTCCAAAGAATGAGCAAGTGAAGGAATGGTGGAAGGAAAAAGTGAAGGAAATTTATGATCTGATTCCTGATTTTGGTGGTTTCCTGGTCAAGGCAAATTCAGAAGGACAGCCCGGACCGATGGATTATGGATGCACCCATGCCGATGGAGCCAATTTGCTGGCAGATGCATTGCAACCTTACGGTGGAATTGTTATGTGGCGTGCATTTGTTTATAATCCCAAAGGAAATGACAGAGCCAGACAAGCCTATGAGGAATTTTATCCTTTAGATGGTCAGTTCAGACAAAATGTGATGATTCAGGTGAAGAACGGACCTGTTGATTTCCAGCCGAGAGAACCATTCAGTCCTTTGTTCGGGGCCATGAAAACAACTCAACTAATGCCCGAACTACAGATAACACAGGAGTATCTTGGATTTTCTGATCACCTGGTTTATCTGGGTACTTTGTATCAGGAATTTTTACAGTCAGATACCTATGCAGATGGTGAAGGAGCAACTGTAGCAAGGGTAACTGAAGGTTCAATAAGTAATGATCATTTGAGTGGCATTGCCGGGGTGGCAAACATTGGTCTGGATAATAATTGGTGCGGACATCATTTTGCTCAGGCTAACTGGTATGTATTTGGGCGTTTGGCATGGAATCCTGACTTAGATGTTGAGATGATTGCAGACGAATGGACCCGTCAGACATTAACTCAGGACGATAAGGCTGTTGATGCGATTGTTAAGGTAATGATGAATTCGCGTGAGGCAACAGTCAACTATATGACTCCTTTGGGCCTGCATCATCTTATGGGCTGGGATCATCATTACGGACCTGAACCCTGGTGCGAAATTGAAGGCGCAAGGCCTGATTGGTTACCAACTTATTATCATAAAGCTGATTCCTTGGGTATTGGTTTTAATCGTTCTTCTTCAGGGAGTAATGCTGTAGAACAGTATCAGGCTCCATTAATAAGTATGTTTGATAATGTATCTACCTGTCCCGAAAAATATCTTTTATGGTTTCATCATGTACCCTGGAATTATCAGATGAAAAGCGGTCTAACTCTTTGGAATCAACTGTGTTTGAAATACCAACAGGGTGTTGATGAGGTAAGAAGATCGCAGGAGATGTGGAATACGATGGAACCATTTATTGATGAAAAACGGTTTGCAGAGGTTGAACAAAAGATAGCAATTCAGCTAAAAGAAGCCATTTGGTGGAAAGATGCCTGTTTACTTTATTTTCAGACCTTCTCAAACCAACCATTCCCCAAAGGAGTGGAAAAACCGATTTATAAACTGGATGAATTGAAAAAACAGAAGTTTAACCTTAAACATCATAATTAATTTGGCTTATTTACATAATTACATTCTTTTCTTCGATAATTATTAATTAAATCGCAATCAGAGAAACGATATTGATTGTATAAATAATTCCTAAACAACATTAGCAATGAATCTGCATCAGGATAAAATCAGCAAGATTGAAAAAATTGGATATAGTTTGGGTGATTTAGCTGCCAACCTTATTTTCCAGACTTTAATGACATTTCTTGCCTTTTTCTATACAGATGTTTATCAAATTTCACCGTCGTGGTCGTCAATTATCATTTTTGTGGGCGGTATTACCGGAAGTTTATTCAACCCCTTAATGGGAATAATTGCGGACAGAACGCGTACTCGCTGGGGGAAATTCAGGCCTTGGTTGCTTTGGACTTCTATTCCTTTGGGAGTTGTGGGGATTCTGGCATTTAGTACTCCAGATTTTAGTGATACAGGTAAGGTTATCTATGCCATGTCGACCTATATTTTGCTAATGGCAGTGTATGCATCCAATAATGTGCCTTACACCTCATTGAGTGGAGTGATCACCGGAAATATGTCGGAACGTAACAGCATTACATCTTATCGTTTTGTGGCGGTGATGGTTGCTCAGTTTATAATTCAGGTATTACTGCTGCCTTTGGTTTTGATAATGGGTGATGGTGATAAAGCGCAAGGTTTTCACGAAATTTTTATTCTGTTTGCATGTGCTGGTAGTATCATGTTTTTAATTGCTTTTTTCACAACCAAAGAACGCATCGCTCCTTCTGCAAAACAGAAATCCAGCATAAAAACAGATGTTAAAGATGTATTTAAAAATAAACCATGGATTAGCATGTTGATTGCCATTGTTCTACTGTTTGTAGCAATGGGAATTCGTAATGGATCAAATGTTTATTACTTTTCTTATTATCTTGATGAGGGGCAGTTAAGTATATTTCTTAACGGATTGGGTTTCTATGGTTTTATTGAATGGCTGGATCGTGTGTCAAAAGCTATGGGATTTATTGGTTTTAACTGGCCGGAAGATACATCTACTACAGCATTTAGCTTGTATAGTGCAGTCAGTATTTTATTTAAGTTAACCGGGATTGTTATTTCCAAACGCCTGGCAGATAAGTATGGGAAAAGGAATATTTTCGGTATAAGTCTGTTCTTTTCTGCTCTGTTTTTATCAGCCTATTATTTTTATTCGCCGAAGGCAATTGTATTGGTTTTTGTTACACAAGCTTTTTATGGTTTGAGTATTGGATTACTGATGCCTCTATTATGGGCTATGGTTGCCGATGTTGTTGATTATTCGGAATGGAAGACAAGAAGAAGAGCAACGGCGACTGTTTTTTCAATAACATCGTTAGGGTTTAAAGTTGGTTTGAGCATTGGTGGAAGCTTGGTAGCCGGTATTTTATTTTTATATG
Organism: Carboxylicivirga caseinilyticus; assembly: GCF_050589785.1. Classification (NCBI taxonomy): domain Bacteria; kingdom Pseudomonadati; phylum Bacteroidota; class Bacteroidia; order Marinilabiliales; family Marinilabiliaceae; genus Carboxylicivirga; species Carboxylicivirga caseinilyticus. The sequence goes on from NZ_JBNGOX010000003.1 coordinate 17,369, forward strand.
GTTATGATGTAGATATGGATCATTCAATGAAGGTGCAGAATGGTGTAAAAATGTTGATAAGTATATATCCGGCTTTAGCCTCCTTTATTGGTGTTATAAGTCTTTACTTTTATGAGATAAACAAAAAAATGGAGCAACAAATAGAAAACGATTTAAGATTAAGAAGACTCAATGATGAATAATAAAATCCAATAATATGAAAATGAATAAAATCCATTCCGGCTTAATTTTGATACTTACTTTGTTTTCTGCATGTACGCAGCCACAAAAGCAAGAGCCTGGGTTGAAAGATGCATTAAAAGATAAGTTCTTTATAGGTACAGCTTTAAATACCAATCAGATATTTGGTAAAGATACCTTGGGATTAGAATTGATAAAAAAGAATTTTAATTCTGTTGTGGCTGAGAATTGCATGAAAAGTGAAGTGATTCACCCTAAAGAGGATGAATACAATTTTACAAAGGCCGATAAATTTGTGGAACTGGGTGAAGCCAATAATATGTTTATTATTGGTCATACTTTGATATGGCACTCGCAGGCTCCGGCCTGGTTCTTTATCGATGACGAAGGGAATGATGTATCCCGTGAGGTTCTGATTGAACGAATGAAGAATCATATTTACACCGTTGTTGGGCGATACAAAGGAAGAGTCCAAGGTTGGGATGTTGTGAATGAAGCCATTAATGACGATGGCTCGTGGCGCGAGAGTATGTTTTATACCATTATTGGTGAAGACTATATCAAACTGGCTTTTCAGTTTGCTCATGAAGCAGATCCGGAAGCGGAGTTGTATTACAACGATTATTCGATGTTTCATAAAGGACGCCAGCAAGGTGTTGAGCGATTGGTAAAATCACTTCAAAACGAGGGAATAAGAATAGATGCTGTTGGTATGCAGGCTCACTATGGGTTGAATTATCCGTCAATTACTGAATTTGAGGATGCAGTTACCTTTTTCGCAGGATTAGGTGTAAAGGTAATGATAACAGAACTTGACCTATCGGTACTGCCATCACCTTATGAAACAATGGGAGCCAATGTTGCTGATCGTTTTGCTTATCGCGAAAGTATGGATCCATTTAAAAATGGCATGACGGATTCAATTGAAGCGCAATTTAAGCAACGATATCTTGATTTCTTCAAATTGTTTATCAAGCATCAGGATAAGATATCTCGCGTGACTCTTTGGGGTGTGACAGATAATGACACATGGAAAAACGACTGGCCTATAAAAGGACGAACTGATTACCCATTGTTGTTCGATCGAAATTATCAACCCAAAACAATTGTAAATGAAATAATCAAAGAAGTAGCAAGTCAAAATAATTAATTCATAAAAAATGAAGAATCCTAGATATCTGGTTGATCATATGCACACTGCAGATCCTGCAGTTCATGTTTTTAATGGAAAAATTTATATTTATCCCTCACACGATATTGAATCGGGCATCCCCGAAAATGATAATGGCGATCATTTTGATATGCGCGATTATCATGTTTTTTCGATGGATGATATTGATGGTCCGGTTACCGATCATGGTAAAGTACTTGATGTTAAAGACGTGCCCTGGGCTGGTCGTCAGATGTGGGATACTGATGTGGCCTGTAAAAATGGAAAATATTATATGTATTTTCCAGTCAAAGATAAAAACGACATATTTCATATTGGTGTGGCTGTTAGTGATACACCCGAAGGTCCTTTCATTCCCAAAAGTCATCCGATGTTAGGAAGTTACAGTATCGATCCATGCGTGTTTGATAATGGAAACGGAGATTATTACATGTATTTTGGTGGGTTATGGGGCGGTCAGCTGCAACGCTATCGTGATAATAAAGCAAAGGAGTGCGGGGCAGAACCTGCTGATGAGGAGCCTGCTTTGTGTGCAAAGGTTGTGAAACTGGCTGATGATATGCTGGAATTTGCCGAAGAACCAAAAGATTTGGTTATACTGGATGAAAATGGAGAACGGCTTAAGGCTGGCGATCATGATCGAAGATTCTTTGAAGCTTCGTGGATGCATTATTATAATGGCAAATATTATTTTTCATATTCAACCGGAGATACTCATTTATTGTGTTATGCTACAGGTGATAATCCTTACGGACCTTTCACCTATCAGGGAGTTATTCTGACACCCGTGGTAGGTTGGACCACACATCATTCAATTGTTGAATTCAAAGGAAAGTGGTATTTATATCATCATGATTGCGTTCCTTCAAATGGAAAAACCTGGTTGCGCAGTTTGAAAGTGGTTGAGTTGGAATATAATGAAGATGGTAGCATAAAAACCATAGAAGGGATACATAATTAGGCAATAGTATATAATCAGTAGTCAGTAGCTAGTAGTCAGTAGTTAGTAGTTAATTATAAGGTTATTAGCTTATTTCGGAAATGTAAATATGATACAGAACAACTCGAATTATCCGGATCAACATTATCTTATTGCTATTTTCGATTGATAATCGATATGCCTGATAGATTAATTGCTTCCATCTTCGGTACTTAATCAAATATCATACATTTGAACATCTCACATCATACATCAATTTAATGTATCTTTGAGAGTAAACTAAAACAGTTAAGTCATGAATAATTTTCATTTCCATAATCCGGTGAAAATCCTTTTCGGAAAAGGTGAGTCATCCAATTTTAAAGATGAGATTCCGGTTGGTTCGAAAGTAATGATACTTTACGGCGGAGGAAGTATCAAAAAAAATGGGGTATATGAAAAAGTGCAGGAGCAATTAAAAGATTATGAAGTCATTGAATTTAGTGGAATAGAGCCCAATCCTCACTACGAAACACTCATGAAAGCAGTGGAGATTGTAAGAGAAAAGGGAATCGACTTTTTGCTGGCTGTTGGAGGTGGATCGGTTTTAGATGGAACAAAATTTGTTTCAGCGGCTGTTCATTATCCAAATGGTGATCCATGGAATATTCTTTCGAAAGGTGATATAAAAAGTATAACCAATCCACTGCCAATTGGTGCTGTATTAACACTTCCTGCCACAGGTAGCGAAATGAATGGAAACTCAGTAATAACCAGAAGTGAAACAAAAGACAAGTTAGGGTTCGGTACCCCTTTGGTAATGCCTAAATTTTCAGTGTTGGATCCCACAGTTATTTCTTCTTTACCCGAACGACAGGTTGCCAATGGTATTGTGGATGCTTTTGTTCATGTGATGGAGCAGTATCTGACTTACCCGGTCAATGCACCTATTCAGGATCGTTTTGCCGAAAGTATACTTTGTACTTTAATCGAAGAAGGTCCTAAAGTAATGAATGATAGTTCGGATTACGAAGCAGCGGCTAATTTTATGTGGGCAGCCACCATGGCTCTGAATGGATTAATTTCTACAGGAGTACCTCAGGACTGGAGTACGCATATGATTGGTCATGAGTTGACAGCTCTTCATGGTATTGATCATGCACGAACCTTAGCTATTGTATTACCCGGGGTAATGCAGGTGATGCTGCAAAATAAAAAAGATAAGCTTTTGCAATATGGGGCGAACGTGTGGAATGTTACCAACGGAACAGAAGAAGTGAAAGTTAACACAACTATTCAAAAGACTGTTGACTTTTTCGAATCTTTAGGAATCAAAACCCGTGGATCTGAATATGGCATAACAGAAGCAACAGTTGATGAAATTTGCAATAGATTTGAACAAAGAGGTGTTAATGCGCTTGGTGAAAAGGGTGATTTAACCATCGATAATGTAAGGCAAATATTAAAAATGCGATTGTAGCGACTTATTAAAATCATTAATACATCGGCGATAGGTTTTTATTTAAATCTATCGCCTTTTTTTATGTCTGATTTCGATACTTTCAATCCCATTTTTTAGTTTGTGTTACCTTGGTTTTGCTGTTGGTATCAAAATGATAATAGAATATGTACATTTTGTTAATTGTTACCTGCATTAAAAATTTTGTAACGAACAGAAAAGTGTAAAACTCATTCTGATAGTAATTTAGGTGAGTTGGTTTGTTTGAGTGAAAACTTATTGATCAACATTATTAAATCCTAAAAATCTATCTTTATGAAAAAACTTTTACTAATTGTTGCTTTGGCAGTAATTTCTACTGCACAATTAATGGCAGATAACTATTTAAACGTTACCAATATTCCAAATGGTACTGCCGGAGAAAGTCTTACGGTTTCTATTAAGTATACATCTGATGTAGATCGTAGTCTTATTTATTCCATTTATTCTTCTACAAGTGATGGTACAAGTGTAGATTGGGGCACCCAATGGGCGTGGGTTAATAATGAAGTTTCCATTACTGCCGGTACTGATGTTGAAACGGATATATCAATTAACCTGCCTCAACGATTAAATTCAAATGATCTGGATGATGGTATTAATTATTTGTTTGTGTTGGAATTTGGTGATTATTCAGTGGGTTCTTATAACGGAAATGTTATGACAATAGCCGAAACAACCAATCCTTATACATGGGCTGAATTAACAGCTGATCCGCCAAGTACTATTGAACAAGGAGAAACAATAACATTAAATTACAGATACAGAGCAGAAACTGATTCAAAATATTGTCTGAAAGTAGCATTGTCAATTTATAACGGTTATACCTATGTAGCTGATAAGATTGGACATTGGGTTGAGAATTTTGACGGTCAACCTGCTACGGGTTACATTAATGAGCAGTTTGATCTTCAGGTACCAGGTGATTTTCCTTTATCAACAGATTTGGCTTCCGGGGAAAGATATGTGATTGAAGTGGGTGTATCTGGCGAGAACTGGGCCTGGATAGGAATCAGTACAAAATATGATGTAACCATTTCCGCTGCTACAAACATAAAAAGCAAGGATGCTAAAGGAATTAATCTTTACCCAAATCCTGTAAAAGATATGTTAACCATTGATGGGGTTGCACCCGGTAAAACCCTGATGATATACAGCGTAACAGGTGCATTGGTAAAAAGCGAAATCTTAAGTGACAGTAAATCTCAAACGGATGTTTCTGATTTAGCAAAAGGTATTTATTTCATAAAAACTGACAATAGGACGATTAAGTTTATTAAAAACTAACCATTTAAGTTTCATAGTGCAAAAGGCTGCTGATAATAAATCAGATCGGCAGCCTTTTGATCTGTTATTCCCTTGCAGCAAGCAACTAAAGCAAACGGTTTGCATGATGTGTTGCTATTGACATTTTAGACAAATCTGTTTTTAAATCTAAATATTTATGAAAATAATCTATGGACGAAGGAGAAGATTTCTATTGATGCTTTTCCTGATCATTTCTGTGCCGTTATGGGCACAAAATATTACAGTTAAGGGTAAGGTGACTGATTCCGGGGGAGGACCGTTACCTGGCGTGAATATTGTAATATTAGGCACATCACAAGGAACAATAACAGATATGGATGGTAATTATGGTTTAACTGTTCCGGTTGGAAGTCAGCTTACATTTAATTTTATTGGGTTTATTTCTCAGACAATAACAGTAACAGATCAGACTAAAATTGATGTTATTTTGCGAGACGACATGGCCAAGATTGGTGAGGTGGTGGTAGTAGGATATGGCCAGATGAAAAGAACAGACCTAACCGGTTCGGTTGTATCGGTGGCAAGTGATGCTATTGAAAAAACAGTAACTACTTCTCCTGAACAAGTACTGCAAGGACGTGCTGCTGGTGTGCAGGTTCAACAAAATAGTGGTGCGCCTGGAGGAGGTTCTTCCATCAGAATTCGGGGAATCAGTTCTTTAAACGGTTCAAACGAACCTATCATTGTAATTGACGGGGTAATAATCGATGGTAATACAGGATCGAGTGCTTCCAATGCATTGTCTTCAATCAATCCGGCAGATATCGTATCGATGGATATCTTAAAAGATGCTTCAGCAACAGCAATTTATGGTTCCAGAGCTGCCAATGGAGTAATAATTATTACAACCAGAAAAGGTGAAAAAGGAGATGCCCGAATAAGCTACGATGGATATATGGGTTGGCAGGAAATGCCAAAGAAACTCTCATTATTAAATCTGCAGCAATACGCAATTCACAAAAATACCCGTGCTGAAATGGGTATTGTGCAATGGGATAATAATTTTGTTCGTCCTGATTTACTGGGTGCCGGTACCGACTGGCAGGAAGAATTATTTACACTGGCAATGATGCAAAGTCATAACTTGTCTGTATCAGGTGGTACAGAAAAAAGTACTTATGCCTTGGGTGCCGGTTATCTCGATCAGGATGGTATTGCCATTGGCTCAGGCTTTGAACGGTTAAACCTAAGAGGAACATTTGATTCGCAAGTGAAAGACTACCTGAAGGTAGGAATCAATTTCGCTTTTAGTAACTCAAAACAAAATACTACCGTTTCGGATGATAACCTGATTATGACAGCCTTAAAACAGACTCCTAATGTGGCAGTTCGTAATGCTGATGGTTCGTTTGACGGTCCTGATACGGATGAATACGTACAAAACAACCCTGTTGGTTTGGCAATGATTAAGGATAACCGTAATGAAAGTATGAATATTCGTGGAAACACATATGCTGAGGCTGAAATCATTGAAGGGTTGAAAATTAAAACTGAATATGCCTTTGATTACGGAGTGGGTAATACTTACACATTCAATCCATCCTATACTTTTGGTGCTATTACAAATGAAGTAAGAGAAGGCTCACGATCGAAGTCATACAGTAAATTCTGGACCTGGAGAAACATTGCAACTTATAATAAGGAATTCGGAATTCATAATTTGAATGTGATGTTGGGTCAGGAAATGCAGGAATCTCATTGGGAGTATTTATATGGCTATCGCTCTGGCTATCTGACTAACAGTTCAACGGATTTGAATATGGGAGATGCTACAACAGCCAGAAACGGCAATAGTAGTAATACTTCTTCTATCTTTTCTTACTTCGGGCGATTGTTCTATTCGTTCAATGATAAATATCTGCTTACATCTACTCTCCGTTATGATGGATCGTCTAAATTTCATGAAGATAATCGATGGGGATTGTTTCCATCAGCAGCATTTGCCTGGAAAGTATCAAACGAAAGCTTTTTACAGGATAACAATGTCATCAATAATCTGAAGCTTCGCTTAGGCTGGGGTACTGTAGGTAACGAAAATATTCCAGGAACAGCTTATGCTTATACTTCAACATACACTTCAGGAGCCACTGCCAACTGGGGAACTTCCCTTAGAGCATTAAATACAGCCAACCCTGAACTGGAATGGGAAACGACTTATTCGAGCAATGTTGGTTTTGATATCAATCTGTTTCAGAACCGAATTGAGTTTATTGCTGATGCTTATTATAAGAAAACAGAAAACCTGTTGCTGGAACTAACTTTACCTGCTTATGTTGGTACCTCAGGACAAGGATCAACATCACCACCCTGGGTTAATATCGGATCACTTGAAAATAAAGGTATTGAACTAACCTTAAATACAGTAAACGTTGATACCCGTGGTTTTATGTGGAGATCCAACTTTGTTTATTCAATGAACCGAAATAAAGTGTTGTCGTTGAATACCGAAACCAGTATTCTGGATGAAACAATCAGTCAGGGATCTGAAACTACCATTGTTACCCGAACAGCTGTTGGTCAGCCAATCGGACAATATTACGGTTATAAAGTGATTGGACGTTTTGAGAGCGCGACAGATTTCTATTATAAAGATGCTTCGGGTAACATTGTGCCTACCGCTTTGCCTGAAGATATGGAGATTGGAGAAAACAGTGTGTGGATTGGCGATTATATTTTTGAGGATGTTAACGATGACGGAGTGATTAATGAAGAAGACCGCACTTATATTGGAAATCCTGAGCCTAAGTTTATTTTTGGTGTTGGTAATACATTCAGCTATAAAGGATTTGATTTAAATATCTTTTTAACCGGATCGTACGGTAACGATGTGGTAAATTATCAGCGTCGTTGGTTAGAGAATCCAAGAGAGAATACTAACCTGTCAACGGATGCCCTGGGATATGCTCAACTGGCTTTAATTGATCCGGCCGGACCCAATGATTACCGAAATGTTCAGATTGTAGGCGGCGATCCTTATATGCCACGTATCGGAGCATCATCTGCATCTTCTACATCTAACTATCGTTACAGCGATAAGTTTGTTGAAGACGGATCCTACCTGCGTATTCAGAATATTTCATTAGCCTACAACCTGCCAGCTAGTCTGCTTTCTAAAATTGGTATCGAGAGTATGAAAGTTTATACCAACCTTCAGAATGTGTACACTTTCACAAAATATTCAGGCTACGATCCGGAAATTGGCTCGATGAATCAAAACGCATTATTAACAGGTATTGATAATGCACGATATCCGTCTCCGCGTATTTATACTTTCGGGGTTAATGTAACATTCTAACAGAAAATAAGATAAGACTATGAAAAGCAAAAATATCATATATTCAATACTGCTGGTAGTGTTTTCGTTGTTGGGAACAAGCTGTGAGGATTTTCTGGAAGTGCAACCCAATGATTTAATTACACAAGAGAATTTTTACCAGTCGGAAGAGGACTTTAAAGCTGCTACAGCTGCATTATACAATGTTGTATGGTTCGATTTTAACGATAAGTTCTATTACGGACTGGGGGATGGAAGATCGTATAATCTTTATGCTCCTTATTCCGATTATATCTATCCTTTTTCTGATTTAACAGAGACTGGATTAACTGGACCACTGGTTTCGGCCTGGCAATCGTTTTATAATGTTATTCAACAATCAAATAAGGTAATCATTGGTATTACATCCAGCACTGTAGAAGAAGAAGTTAAATCGAAATACATTGCTGAAGCCCGCTTTATGAGAGGTACAGCATACTGGTATCTGGCTTCGTTATGGGGTGATGTAATCCTTTGCGAAAATCCTGATGATCTGGTTGCCAATCCCATTGTCAACACCAATCCACTGGATGATGTTTATGAATTTGTAATGCGTGATCTGGAATATGCCGCTAAATATTTACCGGCAGCAGTGGGACAGGCAGGACGTTTGACTTCTTATAGTGCATACGGAATGTTGTCACGCATTTATTTATCGTATGCCGGATATAGCGATAATCCGAATAGCGGAACCCGTGATGCTGATTATCTGGAGCTAGCTAAAATGGCAGCTGCAAAAGTTCTTGCTGACGGACCTTATGAATTGATGGAGGATTACGCAGAATTATTTAAGATTGAGAATAATAATAATTCAGAATCGATGTTTGCCTTGCAATGGGTTCCAAATGGCGATTACGGTTATACCAATACGCAGCAGGCTTATTTTGCTGCCGGATCGGAAATAACCGGTGATGATGCAGCCTGGGGTTACTGGACAAGAGCATCGTATGATATTCTGTTGGAGTACGAAACATCTGATGTTCGTCGTAAAGCAACCTGGATGGGTTATGGTGATTACTATCCTGAAATAAGTGTTGCCAATGGAGGATATACTTACGAGAAAACCGAGCAAGCTTTAAATGTTAAGAAAGGGGTTGTGGGTTCAACCAAGGATAATTCAAATATATCACGAATGAACTCAGCCTTAAATACCTATATGTTGCGTTTGGGAGAAGTATATCTTAATTATGCCGAAGCGGTTTTGGGAAATAATGAAAGTACAGACGATGAAGTTGCTTTGTTTTATTTCAATCAGCTTCGAATTCGCGCCGGAGTTGATACTAAGAGCTTAATTAGTTACGATGATATCATTCATGAAAGAAGGGTTGAACTCTGTATGGAAGGTCAGTACTGGTATGATTTGGTTCGTCGTTCGTATTATCAGCAACAAGAGGTTATCAATTATATTATAGGTCAGGATCGCGGTACCATTGTGCCAATTCTGTATAATACAGCAACCAATACAGTAACGGAAGATTCCGAACGCGACAGAGGTTCTCGATCCATTGGCACCATAGATGCTTCTGTATTCTTATTGCCTTATCCCGAATCGGAAGTGGTGCAGAATCCATTGTTAAAAGCTGATCCGGTACCGTATGTGTTTACCGAAGAAAGAATTACTGACTTATTCTAAACTGCTAGAATTGAAAACATCATTTGATATGAAGAATAAAAAACTAAATATAAATCGTTGGATCGCTTTAGCATTCGTTGGTGTGGCAGCACTCATGCTGTTATTCACCTCATGCGAAGAAGAGTCAACTTACAGTGGTCCGATCTCCATCAGTAAAATATATTTACAGGATGCCTCATCATCAGTGCCCGACAGGGAAGTGGAGTTTGCCCGATTAGGCCAGCTGATACGTATCGAAGGATCTGGTTTTACGGATGTAAAAAAAGTATACATTAACGGGATATCAACCTATTTTAATCCGGTAATGGTATCAGATAATTCTATGTTGGTAAGTGTTTCACGCAGTACTCCAATAATAGAAGCTGATCCCGAGGAAAGAAATACCATTCGTTTGATGAATGATGGAAGTGAGACCTCTATTGATTTTGAAATCAGGGCAGCGGCTCCAACTATTATTTATATCTCAAATACACTTCCATTGGCAGGAGAACCAATTACAGTTTACGGAACCGGATTATTGGAAGTGTCACGGGTAGTTTTTCCGGGAGGAGTGGAAGTTACATCGGGTATTTACTCTGATGATGAAGGAGAGTTCTTCACGGTTATAGTTCCTGAAGGAGTATCCGATGAAGGCGGTTCTTTGATGATTGAATGTGCCAATGGAGGAGCTTATTCACCGGCCTTTTTTAATTTCAAACCTGGTGTTATCCTTGATTTTGATGGTAACGGATCACAGGGATTCTGGAGTTGGAGCGAAACCGGCAGTATGATTAATGCGGATGATTTGGAATCAACTTCTGTTGGGAATTATAATATTTCACAGGGCACCTATGTGCCTCATCGACCATCGAGACTGTTAGGATTTGAAGCGGGTAAAAATCGCTGTACAGAAGTATGGACCGCAGGGAATGATGTGGACGACTGGCGTGGACAGCTAACATCATACATTCCGGCAGAAACTCCGTTGGATGCAGTAGGATTTCAGTTCGACATTTTTGTGCCGGAAGAATGGGGTGGATCAGGATATCTGAAAATTTGCCTGGTAAATGGATTTAACGGTGGCGAATGGTCAGGGTATTGCTATAATTATGTTCCATGGGTAATTGAAGGTGAAGCTGTTAGTGTAAAATCGGATGGATGGTTAACGGTAACAATTCCTTTTACAAAATTCTATGGTTTTGATAATGATCGATTAGAGGAAGCAAATCAGAAAGACTGGACTTTCGAAGATCTACTGGCTGTCAGAGAAAGTGCCAGTTGGAAGAACTTTGGATTCTATTTCGAAAACTCTGATTTCAACTTAGGACAGCTTTCAGGAGATGAAGCAGATAGTGAGATAGAATTTCCTTCTTCAGCTACATCGGTTAATGTGTATACTGACAATTGGAGAGTGGTTTCCTTACTAACTCCAACGTACAGTGATTTTCCGGATGAGGAATAGAAGAACAACAGAAAAAGCCAGATAAAATGGTTTGTTCAAAAAATAGAAAAATGAATTATAAAAAAATACTATCCATATTCGCCCTGTCTTCACTTCTTTTTTCATCATGTGATGATCAGAAGATGGAGTGGTACGATGATCCCACTCATGGCGATGTTACGATTGATGAGCTTCCTTTAAAGTTGGCTGAAAAAATTAGCCGCTACGATGCTCTTAAGACTTATACAGATATCACTTTAGGTGTTGGTGTCGGAATGGAATTATATATGACTGATGATACCTATCGCACACTGGCAGAGGAAAACTTTGATGAACTCACAGTTGGCTATGCCATGAAACATGGTCCGATGGTGAATTCAAAGGGAGAAGTTGAGTTTGAAGCTGCCGATGCCTTTATGGCAAAAACACAGGAAGCCGGATTAAGTGTGTTTGGGCATACATTGGTTTGGCACTCAAATCAGAATGCCAGTTACCTCAATGGTTTAATTGCTCCAACTGTTATTCCAGGTTCGGGAGGTTCAAATTCGCTGGATATTTCAGGTTTGCAGGATGGAACATTTGCAGGATGGAATCTTGCAAATGTGAGTGATGGAATTACAGTAGTTGAGGGTGCTGGTTTATCATCAGAGGCAAAAGCTGTACAATTAATTGCATCAGCCACTGCTTCCAATCCTTGGAATCTTCAATTGATAACTCCTGATATACCTGTTGTTTCAGGCCATAATTATGAAATATCTTTCTTTATTAAATCAGATCAGGCAGGAAAAGGAAGATTATCATTCAGCGGTTTAGTTAATAATTATCCTTGGAAAGACTGGTATGCAACGGGTGGCAGCTGGACCGAAGCTTTCGAAACATCAACACAATGGCAACAGGTTAAAATCACTGTCAATGATTTTAATGATGTTTCTTTCAAAATAGCTTTCGATTTAGGTTATCTGCCAGGTGTTACCTATTATATTGATGTTGATAATGTTAAAGTAACAGATCTTGACGCTCCGGTTGAAGAGGTTAACTTTATTTCAAATGGAGATTTTGAATCAGCAACACTTGATCCATGGGGAGGTTGGGGAAATAGCTCCACCCGTGAAGTGTCAGCTGAAGGCGAAGGTTTTGGCGGAACAGGATATTGTATGGTTTTAACCAATCCATCGGCAGCTAATTTGTGGAGTGCACAACAGGTATACTGGTTTGATTCGGCACTGGAGCAAGATAAAGAATACACCTGTACATTTATGATAAAGGCTTCAACTGCAGCTGCAATTCAACTACAGTTGCAAAGCGATGATTACAGTGCCAATTATTATGGAGGTATAAGTGTTGGCGCTGCATGGTCGCAGGTTTCACTGAAAATGACTCCAACAACAGCTGATCGTACTAAGTTTGTAATCGACTTTGGTGAAACAGCAGCAACATATTACATCGATGATATCGTTCTAACCGATGGATCAACAGGGACTTCCGGACCCACAATCATTGAAAAAACAGATGAGGAAAAAGCTCAGATTATTGAGGATTCAATGACAAGCTGGATATCGCAAATGGTAGGTCATTATAAAGATGGAATATTTGCCTGGGATGTTGTAAACGAACCTATGCGTGAAAGTGGTGAAGTAAGGGATGGTAATGTTTCTGATCCGGCCGCTGATGAATTTTACTGGCAAAAATATATGGGTAAAGATTATGCTGTGAAGGCATTCAACCTGGCTCGTCAGTATGGTAACGCAACCGATGTATTGTTTATCAACGACTATAACCTGGAGACGAACCATACCAAGTTGGATGGTTTAATCAGCTATGTTCAGTATATCGAACAACAGGGAGCGCAGGTTGATGGAATTGGCACCCAGATGCATATCTCTGCTGATACAGATAAGGATATGATAGCAGGTATGTTTGAGAAGTTGGCGGCTTCGGGCAAGTTGATTAAGGTTTCGGAGTTGGATGTTCGTTTGGGAACCAAGAACCCAACAGCTGAACAGTTAGCTGCACAGGCTGAGATGTATCAATACGTGATTGATATGTTTATGCAATATATTCCGGAAGCACAGCGTTATGGCATCACCATCTGGGGTATCTCAGATAGCGAACAGGAACATGAATACTGGTTACCAGAGGAGTCGCCAAACCTGTGGGATGCAAATTACAATCGCAAGCATGCTTATAAAGGAGCAGCGGATGGATTGGCAGGAAAAGATGTAAGTGAAGATTTTTCAGGTGCATTAGATTATTAGTATCACTGTTATGCTGCCGGCATTATTGTCGGCAGCTTTAATGATGAGCATTTGAAAAATCAGATCAGATAGAAACAGGCAAAGGAAAGTCGCAAAAATTTTTCCATTGTAGAATAATACAAAGCTAAATCGTATTGGATACATACCCCAGGAGAATACCCCGGCGATAATCCTTTGCCTTCCTTTTGAATATAGCTGATAGATATGATTATGAATTAATTCATAATTAGAGATGAATCACTTTAACCATGTAGAGTCAAGAGCAAATTAAAAAGCACAATAAGAAGCATATAATATGAGTACCGCATCACAAAAGATTTCGTTAGGCGAGAAGATTGGGTATAGCTTAGGTGACCTGGCTGCCAATCTGGTTTTTCAAACCTTAATCACTTATCTGGCCTTTTTTTACACTGATATTTATGGACTGGAGAATAATGATGCCTCGCTGATTATGCTGATTGTTGGCTTGGTGGCTGCCTTCTCTTTTAATCCTGTAATTGGTGTCTTGGCCGACAGAACAAGATCCAGATGGGGCAAGTTTAGGCCTTGGATCTTATATTCGTCTGTGCCTCTTGGTGTAATGGCACTGTTGGCATTCAGTACCCCTGATTTTGCTTACAAAGGTAAATTGATTTATGCAGCAGTAACTTATACCTTGTTGCTCCTATTATATGCCAGCAGTAACCTTCCATATTCAGCACTAAGTGGAGTGATTACAGGTGACATGGCTGAAAGAAACAGTATCTCTTCAATTCGTTTTGTAGCGGTTATGTTCGCCCAGTTTTTTGTTCAGGTTTTTATGCTGCCCATCATTGAATATGCCGGAGGTGGTGATAAAGCTGCCGGAATTGAGCAGGTAATTACCTGGATGGCTATTGTAGGTACCATCATGTTGTTAATTACATTTTTTACTACCAAAGAAAGAATCGTTCCTTCATCAGAACAGGAATCTTCATTAAAAAATGATCTATCCGATTTGGTAAAAAACAGGCCATGGATCATTATGCTTATCCTGACTGTTTTGGTGTTTGTAACACTGGCTATGAAAGGTGGTTCGTATGTTTATTATTTCAATTACTATGTTGATGAAGTTGCCTTGGCGTCTTTCATAAGTCCTATTCTCCATTTTTTTGATAGTGTGGGAATGAATTTCTTTGGTTCTGATCCAACATCAGCAGGCTTTGGACTTTTTAATGCCGGAGGCATAATTTTTATGCTGATTGGAATAGCCTTTTCAAAGAGATTAGCCGACAGGTTTGGAAAAAGAGATGTATTTGGAATATCCTTGTTTATTTCAACTTTGTTCATCCTTGCCTTTGTTTTATTTCCACCTAAAGGAGTTGGCTGGATGTTTATTTCACAGGTTTTTCATGGATTTTTCTATGGTATTACCACTCCCTTATTATGGGCAATGATTGCTGATGTGGCTGATTACTCAGAGTGGAAGAATAACAGAAGGGCCACAGCAATTATTTTTTCAGCCATGATGATGGGCCTAAAAGCAGGATTATCGATTGGTGGGGCATTGGTAGCATGGATTTTAGGATTGTACGGATATGTAAATGCAGCATCATGCTTGGGTAATGAATTGATTCAGCCCGAAACTGTTTCCACTGGATCAAAAATGTTGATTAGTGTATTTGCTGCAATTCCATTCTTAATTGGTGTTATCCTCCTGTTCTTTTACAAGATAAATAAGTCAATGGAGGTGCAGATTGAACAGGAATTGGTTCAACGAAGAAATAATGAAAAGTAGGTTTTAAATAATGATAGTAACCACATTAGTGGTTGTGTTGGGATTAGTTGAAGGAGTCAGTTAATAGCTGGCTCCTTTTATTTGATAATAATCCTAAAAGGAACAGCTGGTAATCCTGCTGAATTATAAAGATTAGCTTTATCCGGATTGTTGGCCCATGCATATCTTACTTCAACCGGATGAGTAACATTTTCATGCCAGATAATAACTTTATCTTCAGTAATTTCCGCATTAGCCCAAATCAGACTTCCATTTTTATCGCGAATCGAAAATCCTTCTAGCTTATCACCCTTTTTTATTGAGAGTCCGTTGGCAATATTCTTAAAGCTCAATTCAACCTTTGATCCATTAAGTTGATACCCATCTATCACCGGACCTGAAGAAATCACTTCTTTTTGATAAGCAATCTTTTCAGCAGCAAGAGCAACCCTATAACCTACATCTTTTTTATTTAATGGATGAATATCATTCCATTCACCTAAATCGATGATATTTACACTGGTACAATTGGCTTGGTTGTTTGCAACATTGAATTGAGCTTCTCTTAATTGTGCCCAATTGCTTTCATTCGGAATACTATCTGGTTCGAGGTAATTCGCAAGCTGAATGATAATAAAAGGCAGGTCTTCATGATTAAAAACTCTTCGCCAGTTTTTAACCATAGCTGTTAATCTTTCTTCGTATTGATCAGCATTATCAACATTGGATTCTCCCTGGTACCAAACAGCCCCTTTTATAGCATAATTGGTTAGTGGTGAAATCATCCCATTGAATAATCCTGCCGGTTTCCATCGAATAAAAGTAGGTCCTTCCAATGGGTTCATAGTAGCTCCAATCTTATATTTCCATTCACCTTCCAACGAAATGGTTTCTTCTTTTACTCTGATCTCATATGGTTTATCAGGAACAAATCCACCTTGACCAATTTGCGAGATTACCTTAACAACAATTGTGTTTTCACCTTCCTGAAGAATATTTGAAGGAATCTGATAACGGCGGGGTGGATATTGATATGAAGTAGTACCCACAAAACGACCATTTACAAACACCGAATCTGCATCAACAATTCTACCCATATCCAATTCAGCCGGTTGGTTTGCCGATTGAGGAGAAAGTTGGAATGTTTTTCTATACCAGACTGCACCATTTACATTCAATAGTTCTCCTTCATCCCAATAACCGGGCATATGGGTAGTTTTCCAGCTATTGTCATCCACATTCAATTCTGACCAGCCACTCTTATTACCTTCATCTTTTAATGCCAGTGATGTAAACCACTCATCTGTTCTCTGCTTATCACTTGCTTCAATATTACAGATTAAGGTAGAGTCTTTGAATCTCTGGAGTTCTTTATATGCGTCTTTAAATGGTTTTAGATCTTCTTCGCTTATCCATGCTTCAACAGGCGAACCGCCCAGACTTGAATTTATTATTCCAATCGGTACCTGCTCTGATTGTTGAATTTTATTGGCAAAGAAATAAGCAACAGCCGAAAAATCCATAATATTCTCGGGTGAAGCAGACTTCCATTGTCCACCGGTTAAGTCACATTGCTGTTTGTTGAAATCATATTTGTAAGGAACCCTGAAATGCCGAATTCCGGTGTTATTTATTTTCTTTATTTCATCACGAAACCTGGGCTCAACTCTTTTGATGGATACTTCCATGTTGGATTGTCCCGAACATAACCAAACATCACCAACCAGAATATCATTTAAAATAATTTGATTGGAACCGGTTAGCTTCATTGAAAATGGTCCACCTGGCTTTTGGGCAGGCATTATTACCTGCCATTTGCCATTTTTATCTGCATTTGTAGTGAGAATCTTATTTTTAAATTCAATTTTAATGGATTCATCCGGTGAAGCCCATCCCCAAAGGGTGATAGGAACATCACGCTGAAGCACCATACCGTCACTTATTAATTTAGGAAGCCTGATCTGAGCTGAAACAGGCAGAAATAATAGGGTATATAAAATTGCAATAAATAAGATTCTCTTCATCGTAACTAAATTAAATAAAGTTGCTGATTCCAGCCATCAAACCATCCAGCTCCGCCAAACCTTTAAGTCTTCCAATCAATGGATAACCCGGATTGTATTTGTTGTTGTAATCATCCAGTATTTTAATTCCATGATCAGGACGAACCGGCATTTTAGTATCTTTTCTTCCTTCACCTTCTCTTCTCTTTTGTTCTTTTAAAAGAGCTGTCATTATTTGAACCATATTCTGACTGCCTGCCAAATGTCCTGATTCATAAAAACTACCATCAGGCAGAAGCTGAGTATTACGTAAATGTACAAAATGTATCCGCTCACTACAGTGATTTATGATCTCAACAAGATTGTTTTCTTTTCGTGCAGAAAGAGACCCGGCACAAAAAGTAACACCATTGTTAGGAGATGAGTTAGCCTTAAACAACCATTCATAATCGTCTAATTGCCCAATGATACGGGGTAAGCCTAAAACAGGAAATGGTGGATCATCTGGGTGAATTGCAAGGCGAACGCCTGCTTCTTCAGCTACAGGTATTACATCATCCAGAAAAGCTTTCAGGTTTTCACGCATTTTGTTTTTATCGTATCCCTTATAACGGTCAATAAATTCAAGAAATAATTTCTTCGGATCGGGTACGCTACCATCTATAACTCCATCAATAAATCCCTGGGTAACAACAATAATGTTATATGCCAACTCTTCAGCTTCCTCTGTGGTCATGGAGGCATAAACCTGTTTTGCTTTTTCAATTATTTCGGCAGGATAATCTTTTTCAGCTCCCGGACGTTTTAGTATAAAGGCATCAAAGGCCACAAATGTGGGAAAATCGAAATACATTGATTCGCCTCCATTTGCTATTTTATAATGTAAATCTGTTCGGGCCCAGTCTAACACAGGCATAAAGTTATAGCAAATGGTATCGATGCCACATGCTCCCAGATTTCGGACACTTTGTTGATAGTTTTTAATCAGTCGGGCACGATCGTCATTGCAAATTTTAATGCCTTCACTCACCGGCAAACTTTCAACAACACTCCATCTCAAACCATGACTTTCAATCAGGTTTTTTACTCTCATGATCTCATCAATCGACCATATCTCTCCGTTTGGAATATGATGTAAGGCTGTAATAACTCCTTCAACACCCATTTGAACAAGCATGTCAAGGGTGATAGGATCTTTCTCGCCAAACCATCTCCAGGTTTTTTCCAGTGCCATAATATTAGTTTGTTAGTTTTTAAGTTATCCCGCCACGATAGCTATCGTGGTATAGCGGGAGGCAATCGTAATTCTAAACAGAAAATGTATTAAATTTTTACTGCTTTATCCTTCAATTAAGATTGGTGAATTTTATTATACACCACTGAAAGAACTGAATCCTCCATCAACAGGTAGGATTACTCCTGTAATAAATGATGCAGCATCGGAACACAAAAACTGAACAGCTCCGTTTAATTCTTTGATATCGCCAAATCGTCTCATAGGTGTACGTGCAATCACTTTTTGACTGCGTTCGGTATAGGTCCCATCCGGATTAATCAAAACTCTGCGATTCTGATCACCAATAAAGAAACCTGGTGCAATTGCATTAACCCTTATCTTCTCATTAAATTTCAGTGCCATTTCCATGGCCATCCATTGAGTAAAAATATTGATACCTGTTTTGGCTACCGAATATCCCGGAACTCTTGTGATGGCAGAATAGGTAGCCATTGATGATATGGTTATGATACTTCCTTCTCCCTGATCGGCCATAGCTTTTCCAAATACCAGGCTGGGGTAAACTGTACCATTTAAATTTAAATCGGTTACACGCTGAAAATCTTCAATCTTCATATCAAAAACAGTCTGGTTTTCCTCCAAAGTACCACCCGGAAGATTGCCTCCTGCTGTATTAATCAGAATATCAATACGTCCCCATTGATCCAATATTTCCTTACGAGTGTTTTTAAGAATATCCATGTCAAGAACATTCGAAACAAATCCTTTAACATCGCCGCCGATCTGTTTCAATTCTTCAACCCGATTGTTAACGTTTTCTTCCCGTATATCTAATATGGCAACTTTAACACCGGCCTCGATTAAACTGCGGGCAATGCTTCCTCCCAAAACACCACCTCCACCTGTTACTACTGCTACTTTTCCTGATAGATCAAACATGATTTTATTATTATGCGTTATGTGTACGTTATATAAACAAGGTAAAATTTTTTAAACTGTGTTTCTCAGTCTGTAAAAAAAAGCCGGACGTTGCTGGCCACCTTTGGTTTTTTCTTGTAATTTCTCGACCAAACCCATATTGATAACCTTCTTTCTAAAGTTACGATTGTCAATTTCTTCCTGCAATATTGTTTGATATAATTCCTGCAGTTGGTTTAATGGAAATTTTTCTGGCAATAAGTTGTGTAAAATGGGCTTACGCCATATTTCTTCTTTTAGCCAGCTTAATGATTTGTTAATCATTTTATTATGGTCGAATGGTAGTTCGCCTATCTGATCTGTTTCAAACCAGTTTACTTCTTTGGCATGCGAACCTGCCATCAATTCAAACAGTTCGGGTTTGATTAAGGCACAATATAAGATAGAAACGATGCGACGATCAGGATAACGATCCAGTTCCCCAAAAACTTTTACCTGAGTAAGATATACCTCTTTAATACCTGTTAATTCAAATAAAATCCGTTTGGCAGCTTCGTCGATAGTTTCTTCCAGATAAACATATGATCCGGGCAGGGACCATTGATTGAGTGCGGGCTCTTTATCTCGTTTAATCAGTAATGATTTTAGTTTACCATCTTCGTAACCGAAAATGGCACAGTCTACTGACAAGTTGATAATTTTTTCACCCATGAATCTAATGTATTACGTCAAACATACGTTAAATAATAATTTCTTCCAAATTAAAGTAAATTATTTTGATTTAATATTTAAATAAAAGTATAGTAATGTTATGAAATATAGAAATTTAAATAGTTTATTCTGGAATGTTTCTAGAATGATATTTAAATAAGAACAGACTTACTTCATGTTTCTTATTCTAACTTCTGTAGAGCTATCTTTTAATAAATTTACAAGAATATCAGTATCTGTTTCGCCGTAATGATATGGATATAATATAACAGGCTTGATCATTTCAACAGCTTTTGAAACCATTTCGGGCGTCATGGTGTAAGGTAAATTCATTGGAAGGAACGCTATATCTATGTTTTTTAGCTCATTCATTTCCGGAATATTTTCAGTGTCACCTGCTACATAGACTTTTTTGCCATCAATGTTTAAAACATATCCATTACCTTCTCCTTTTGGGTGATATGGCATATTGTTATCTCTAATGTGAACTATGTTGTAGGCTGGAACAGCCATTAATTCGCCAAATGTAGTTTGAAGTTTATCGTTGTTTTTAAGAAATGCCACTTGAGTAAATTCTTCCAATCCTTCTTTACAAACCGAGGGTGCAAATATTTGGGTGTTCTCTTTAATAATTTCTCTAATGGCACCGGCATCCAAATGATCACGGTGCTGATGAGTTATCAAAATAAAATCAGCATCCGGTAATTGTGAGTAATCGCTCAATTTTGACCATGGGTCAATGTGTATGATGGTTTCATTATACTCGATATAAAGTGTTCCGTGGCCAACAAAATATATAGTAAATGAACCATTTTGAGTTTTTATTTCATCCTGAGCAGAAATCATATTCAAAGAAAGTAGTAGGATCAGGGGTGTTAAAATGTTTTTCATATCCAATTTGTATCAAGATGTTTTTAGAAAAACAAAAGATAAGGTAAAAGGTTTGAAATCTTTCAATTAAGATAAAAAAAGAGGCCATCTTTTGTGATGGCCTCTGAATGAATTATTTCTTAATTACTTTTATAATTTTACTTTCCTTCTCTAATCTGAGGTTCACACAGTATAAGCCGGGTGACCAGGAAGATGAAGGTATCGAAATGGATTGTAATCCTGCCAGAGAAGCTGTTTCATACAGCTTTCGACCAGATAAATCAATAATTTCAATGGATTTTAAATCTGCTGTCCAGCTTAATTCCAACTCATCCGAGAATGGATTTACAACTGAAACGCCTGTTATAATATTAGAAAGTTCGTCCAAGCCTGTTGTGGTATCAGTAATGGTGATATCAGTTTCAGTGGCTGTACTTTCCAGGTTGATAACATTTTCGTTTGCATTACCTGGAGCAGAAGTGTAAGTAATATAAAGTATACCACCATCTTTCTCAATTTCGCATGTTAATGCCCAGTTCTGCTTGTCTGATGAAACAGCAAAAGGTTCTGAACAAGTAACTGATATGTTTTCAGCCAATGAAGAAGCAGCAATCTCAATTTCAGCGACAGGCTGATTACCAGTTACAGTAAATTCGCTAAGGGTTAAATTATTTGAGGCAGGAGTAATGACCGGATTACCAACTCTAACATCATCCAAAACTACACCATAAGCATATCCTCCAATGGCTTTGAAGCCAATTGTTAATTCAGAACTCTTTTCTGGTAATACAAAACTTTCAACGGTCCAATCTTTAATATCCTCCGTAAAGGATGCCATTTCGGTCCATTCATCTGAAGCTGAAATTTTGTAATATACTTTTAATTCATCCTGATCGCCTAACCAATTTTCTTGTGAGTGAGCAAATGACAGAACCGGGTTTGATAACGATGTAATATCGAATACAGGTGTTACCAGATATGAGATATTTGAATTGTAATCTTCACTTCTGAATATCATATTAATGTCTCCATCATAGGCTTTGTCGGGGTGCTCGTTACCAATATTTCCGCCTGTTTGGTTACTCCAGTAATACTTGCCAGATTCTTTTACTTCCGACCAGCATGAAGGGAAACCGTACTCAAAGCTTTCGATAAAAGGAAATTCATTGATAGTAACACACTGTACATATAATTGGTAATCGATGGTAGCAAAACAGCCATTTTCATCAGTTACCAATAAGGTAATGTCAAAGTAACCAGCTTCCAGAGGTGTTCCGGCAATTTCTCCTGTTTCATTCACTATCTCAACACCTAATGGTAATTGCCCATCAACAATTTCGTAGTTTGCAAGATTGGTTGTTGTGTTGTTGACAGTTGCAAAAACAGAATATGACTGATTAAATGTTGCAACAGGTAATTCGCTGTTGTTAAAAATAAATTCAGGACAGCTGGATGCTTTTGCATTAATGTATATGTTAGAGGCCAGATTGTTAGATAAAGTTATCAAACCAGATTGATGTCCGATTGCTGTTGGAAGAAAGCGAACATATAAGGCTCCACCATCCAACGGAAGGGTGGCAGTATTAGCCCAATTTTCATTATCCGCAGAGACCTCAAACTGTTCTTCTGACGACACTGAAATTACATCATCAAGATTATGGCCTTCAATTAAAATTTTAGTTGCACTTCCTGCAACTCCAATCACATCAGATCCTTCTAGTTCAATTGTTTTATACGGACTGCTGATACGAGGACTGGTTGGGTTGTAAGCTGTACCAGCCAATGTTTCCACTCCCAGATCCAATGGGTCAAGCCATGTTTTCATTTGGGTAGTTTCATCGCTTCCAAATTGATCCCAGTGATACCATAATTTACCATAGTAGTTGCTACCTGCCAGATATGAGCAGGAAGAGTTTCCTCCAGTTAAGGTTCCTATGATCAGGTGATTACTATTGAATAATGAAGAGCCTGATGAACCTCCTTCAGTTACAGAGTGACCATTGGCTGTTTCAATAAATTGTAGGTTCCAGTGTGCATCGGTTGCACCATAAACTTCTCCCGGCCATGATCCTGAAATATAGGTTTCAAAAGTTGATATCTTTTTGATGTCACCAGCAGGGTGATGGATTCCTACACCACCTCCTTCAGTTACTATGTCTCGTCGGTCCCAACCGTTGTAATAAACATCCCATTCTGCCGGAATATCCTCTGATAATTCTACCAATAAACCATCAGAACCTGCTTCGATAGGAGTTGCTACTCGCAAATAGCAACCGGTAATGGTGTGAGTCTCCAAAGGTGTAGCATCTTCACAGTCTGGTGATTCATAACCAAAGGTAAATTGCCATTTTGTTAAGTCGTTTGCTGATGCACCTTCGTAACAGTGAAAAGCTGATATAACATATGGTGTTAAGTCCTGTGCCGTATTATTAATTAGGTCACCAGAACAAACATACCATCCTGCGCCACCAGCACCACCAGAAATGTACATGGCCATTTGGCAAATACCCTTTTTCTCTGTTTGCCAGTTATCACCTTCTGTACAATTAATATTAATCATACATGCTGATGATTCACCAATTTCTGTGTCTACATTTGATGAATTAGGAAAGCGTTTAATGATAACATTATCAAAAACGTATCCGATATTATCAATAGAAATAACCGGTATGTTATCGAATTCTTCATTTGCTATCATAGCCTTATGGCTATAAGGTGAAGTATATTCGAGAATGATATCATCACCGGCAACCATTTCGGTTGAGAAAGATCCTGCTTTCGGGTGAGTTTCTGATGTGTATGCTCCTAAAACGTGTGTTTTATCGGCACTATAAATAAAGAGTTCTCCTGCTTCAGGAATAAAAAAATCGTCATAGGATAAAATAATAGCCAATGCATCTTTTACTTTTAGTCTAAGCTGCCACATCTCACCGCCATTCTCCAAAGCAGTCCAGGTACCTGAATTTTCCATGTCGTATGACACTGGGATAGCTTTTGCAATGCATGGTGGATTATTTGACTCCTGACGACTTAACAGGTTAGCGGCCTTTAACTGATCAACATTAATATTTACATCCACATTCGTTATCTCAGGTAATGCCTTTGCTTGTTTGAAACTAAGTGGAGTTCCCCCAAAACTGATTTGTGCATGTAAATGATTCAAAAGAGAAAATTGAACCAAAACTGCCAGAATCAGCATTTTTCTTATTCTATTCATCTAGTGTAAATTATTATCGATTAATTGGGTAAGGTTATAACACCGATACTTGTTTTCAGGCAAGTATCGGTGTTGATGTTTTAGTAAACAATTATTTTAGTTGATAACTCTTTGTTTTCAATCGTAACAACATAAACACCTTTTGAAAGGTATCTGATTTCGTTGTTCGATATAGTAGCAAAGTCATCAATCAGACTGCCGTCAACTGCATGGATTTTTACATTCTTACCTTGCAGATCTTTAATGGTTACCTGACCTTTACCACCGATGATCAATCCTTTTTGCATTGCATCCGGATTAATTCCGGTTGATACAAAATCAACAACTACAATGTTTGATAAGGCTGATTCACCTTTTTCGTAACTAACATTTACAGCATATGAGTATGAAGATGATGCATCAGGAGTATCAGTATATGTTGTTTCAGATACTAAAACATCATTCACTTTTTGGTTGTTGCGGTAGATGTTGTAGCCTAAAAGATTGTACTGTAATACTTCAGCTCCGGCCGGAGTTAATGAAATGTCATCAATCATTAATGCAAAACTGGCCGAAGTATGACGGATTGCAAAGTATTTAGCATCAACTGGCAATTGAACTGAATACAGTATCCAATCGGTTGTAGTTAATTCTTTACTATCAACTAAAATAAAATCTTCCACTGCATCTGTTGTTGAAGATGCCCAGATTTCGAATGTTTCATTTCCATAATTGATACTTGGCTGTTTTGTCCAGAAGCTAAGTTGTGAACCTGGTTTGATTTCTTTTGAAATAAGCCAGTCGTTATTCTCAGGATCAACCGGTGATTCATCAGATGCCAATACACCAGCTGAAGACCAGCTTATGATACATTGATCTCCTGAATGAGGTGACACATACATACTGTATTCCGCTGCATTTGCATCAATATAATTCCAGATCTGGTATGCCATTGGTTCACCAGCATTTTCGTAATCCAGACCAGTAACTACTCCGGTATATTGTCCGTCAAGGTCGACTGTTTTCCAGTTTTCGAAATTATCAATGGATAATGAAACATGATTTTCAAAACCTTCCACTTCAGGAATTATGTAATCAAGGTTGGGTTGAGTCCAGTTTAATAGTACACCTTGCTCAGACTCCATGGCGCTTAAATCACCAACCGTTGGAAGATTTTTTGCTTCAATCAGAACATTGAGTTCATTGCTTGAATTGTTAGAGGTAACCTGATCAGCACTGTAATCGATCGTTGCATTCAGATTCCAGGTATTACCAACTTCTGTTATATCTGGTGTTACCATGAAGTTAATAGTTGCTGTTTCTTCAGCAGTTAAATCCACTCCATTTTGCGTTCCAAGAAGTTGTTCGCCGTTGTAAATAGAAATGGTGTAATTACTTCCTAATACATCGTTTGAACCAATGTTCTGTATTCCAATAGCATATTCTGTTGTCTCAGTAGCTACCATTGATTCCGGACCTGAAATACTGCTCACAGAAAGATCTTCAGGGAAGACACTGTAAATGCTGATGTTATCCAATAACATAGCCTCAGTATAACTGTTAACATATGCATAAATCCTTATTTTAATGTATTGAGAAGATTTATAGTCATCCAGGTTGAACGTATATGGAGTCCATCCTTCACCATCATTCAAAGGAATTTCTTCGGTAAACGATTCAAAATTGTTGTCATCAGCTGAAATCTGAAGATACATCACCGAACTTTGAGTCGCAAGTGAAGGGCTTTGATATAACCAGAAACGTAAACGATTGCTTGCAACATTCTTTTTGTACAATTCTACTTTTGGTATTTCGATATAACCGCTTCCATAACCATAAGGGTTGTAGAAGAATAACATACCTTCATCATTATCCTGCGAAGAAACCGTTAAGCCGCCTGCTGTGTAAATGTCGCTAGTGACTGTCCAAACGCTATTTTCACTGCCTGCAATAACCCATGGAGTTGTAGACGTTGTCATTTCAGCGAATGACTCACTAAACGGTAATTTATAAGGGGTTCCTAATACCACATGACCAACAATTGGTTGTGCTTCATAATCATTTAAAACAGGACTTACAGCGTAATACAATACCTGCATTTCGCCGCTGATATTTTCCTGCATATTATAAGTGGTTTCTGTAATACCTTCAACATTCAGTACAAATTCACCTCTGTCAAGGTCATAAGAATAAATGTTATAGGTAAGAGAGTTGTAATCGATGTACCCGTTATTCTCACCGACAGGTGCCGACCAGCTTAGAGTGGCATTTGCATTTGAGGCATCAGCTGTCAATGTTAAGCCACTTAAAGAGGTTGGAGTGTCAGGACCGACAAAAACAGAATCAATTACAGTTGCACCTTTACCATATTCATTTTCAGCGATGAATGCATATTTAACATATCCATAAGCTACATTGCTGTCTGTCCAGCTTAATTCTTCTCCTACAGCAGGTGATTCAAAACTTTGAGAGGCAATAATATCGTTTGTTTTGTAGATATTTATCTTTGTTATTGATCCTAATGTTCCTCCGTTGTATGCTTCGCTTGGTGCATTAAAAGTAATATTCACCTGTTTTAGTCCGTTAGCATCTGCTTGCAGAACAGTATTCTGAATTGGGCCGGGTGACTGGGTTGGTGCTTTTTTGATAACCATTATATTATCAATTTGTATAAAGAAGTACCAGTAAGCGTCACCAGCAGTCATATGCAATGCAGGTACATAATTACCTTCATCATCCGTTGAGAATAACAAGGCTACTTTTTTAGCAGCATATTCAGGCTCAGAAGGAATGCTGTTGATAACAGTTTGGGCTTCAGTAGTTGCAGATCTTCCCAAGGTTAAATCAAAATCTCCAATACCGTATGTTGTGTAGCTGAATGAAATTTCATAAACCATATTTCCTTCAAGCTTCAATTCAGGAAGGAATAACCATTCATCAGCAATGTTAGACCAGTTTGCACCTTCGATACATTGATAATAGTTATTATATGACCAATTGCTTGTTTCAGTAGCCAAACTAACTAATGAATAGAACTCCATTGAAGATTCATCATCAAAGGACTCGCTGTATGGAGCCGTGTAAACACCAATAAAGTCTCTGACAAATGCATGTTCTCCTTCACCACCTGAATTAGATGGAATAATAGTGTAAGAGTTATAACCTACATAAGGAACGTTTTCATCTGTCCATGTAAGGTTTGTACCAGGGACTGGATTTGAAAATGTATATACACTATTGGTTAAGTCATCATTTCTGAAGATTTCAATTTGAGTAATTTCAGACAAAGATTCCCCATTCAGATTTAATGTTGGAGCAGTAAATGAAAGGGTAGCTTTCAGGTCATCCGCTGCATCAGGTGTTAGTGTCAGGTCACTAACCTTGGCCGGAGCTTCAAAAGCGCCTATTTTTTCAATATTCAGATAATCTAAATATAAACCACTACTACTGGCATCCGGAGAGTAGGCATAGAATCCAATAAAATATTTACCATCTGTTTCAACCGAAAACTCAACAGATTGATCGGTATACTCATAAAAATCTATTGAAGTATTGTTCCAAAGTTCCTGAGTGAAAGTACTGATGTCAGTTTGCGATGTTCCCAGAGACACCTTCATACTTTCAATTCCGGGAGACCATAGTGATTTTGTTGAAAAATTAAGCTTGTATTTAATACCTGCTTTTAAAGCCATTGCCGGTGAAATCAACCAATCGTCTGCATCCTTATTTTCATAGGTATTTGGCCAGTAAGCAACCACCTGATATAATAATTGCCAGGTAGAATTATCTCCGTTGTTATTAACGATATTAAAGTATTCAAGCGCATTGTAATCTTCAAAAGGCTGGTTATATGGAGGTTCAAAACCATCACCAAACACCAA
Source organism: Carboxylicivirga caseinilyticus (assembly GCF_050589785.1). NCBI lineage: Bacteria > Pseudomonadati > Bacteroidota > Bacteroidia > Marinilabiliales > Marinilabiliaceae > Carboxylicivirga > Carboxylicivirga caseinilyticus. The sequence goes on from NZ_JBNGOX010000003.1 coordinate 45,617, forward strand.
CTCCTGTGTTGAGGCTTTTACACCTGGTTTTTCTGATCCATTATAGGCAACCACCTCATATGAATAGCGAGCCATAATTGTAGGCATTGTTTCTGAAAAGGATGTTGCAGTTAAATGATCAGCTACAACAACAATATCAGGTAATCGGGTAACAGTATAGTACATTTCCGAAGTATTAATATAACCTTCGTATATACCTTCTGTTGGAGCATCCCAGGTTAACTGACTTATGCCTTCATTAATACTAAAAGTAAGATTAGTAACCGCTTTTGGGTTGTCATTTCCAATGTATTTGGTTAATGTAGTCAGCGGACTTGTTCCTGTATTATTTGTGGTAATAACTGAGAAAGTGTGGTTTTCATTAGTCAAACTAACAGGAAGAGTAACTGTAGTTCCAACAGCTAAGTCTTGTTCGTTTGATACAATACCATCAATTTTGGTTATTACACTTAGGTTACCTGTTAAAGAACTTCCCGAAAAGGAAAGTTCAGGAACTGTAAAAGAGATATTACCTGTTAAGGCACCATCTGAATCCGGAGTGTAAGTTAAGTCTGCCACCGCAGCAGGAGCTTCATCTTTTGCTGATGGAGTATTGGTATATAATCCTACCAATTGTTCGTTGTTTGGAAAACTGAATAGCTTAGTAGCTTCTCCGGTTGTTAGATTAACTGTATACATATGCGAGCCTGTATAGGTCAATGCACACCAAAGTAATTCGTTGGTTCGTCCGTTGTATACGGCAGATTGAGAGTAATTGGCAGGATAAACACCTGTAGCACCAATTAATGTTGGCTTTCCGTCTGCTTTGTCAAAAGTGTATAAATTACCGTTACTGCCAATTCCATAAATGGTTCCGTCAGAACTTGTTGTAAGTGCTATCGTTGAAAATGTACCAGTCCATGTGGCAAGGTTGTTAAAGGTGAATGATGCAGTATCAACAGTTGCCCAGTTAAATCCGGTTAAGTCTGCATTGTATCTTAATGCAAAAATGGTATTGGTAGTAGGATCAAAAGTCATATTGCTGGCCATGGCATCATAACCAGCCTCATCAACAATATAATTTTTCTCATCTTCCCAGGTATCGGTGTTAACTACAAAGTAGCCAACTCCTGTCATTGCGCCGAATAACGTAATTGGGTGAATACCATAAAACTTACCATTTGCATGTACCCCCGCGTTACATGCCAGACCTATATCTTCATAATGAATAGTAAAGTCGGTAGTTTCAGAAGCAGTGAATGAATATATACCATAAGGTATTTCATAAATTGCATAATCAGTCCATGTGTCGGAGTAAACCATATTTGCATAAAGTGTTTGGTCTCCCAATTCTTCTGCAAGTTTTAATGAAACTTCCTGTTCTTCTATTCTAAATCCAATCTGTGATTTAGAAAAAGGAGAAGCAGGTACAGGTTTATAGGTTTGAAGGTAGATTTCTGAATTAAGAGGTTTGCCTTTAGCCTTTGTAGGCGAAACCGGCATCAATTGATTCCCTTTTCGAACAGATTTGATAAGTGTCGGTGACGACTCATCTGATTTTTGTCCGAAAAAATTAAATGGCAAAATACAAATGTAAAACGCCACCATCATAAGTAGACTCTTTCGCATAAATGAACGATTTAAATTGTGTAATTAATGGTATAAAGGTCGGTCTAACTTAAAAACCGAATCGTTGGCGAAAGTAGCTGTATACGGTATTTTATAAAAAAACAATAGTTACTGATTCTTGAATCAGTGAAACAATAATACAAAATAGGGGGGTATGTTAGAAGAATTTAAGATTTATTTTCTTTTTGAGCCATATTTTGATAGATTGAAGGAGTGATTCCTGTAATTTTTCTAAAAGAAAGTATAAAGTTGGATTGAGATTTAAAACCAACACTTTCGGCAATGGCTTTTATGGTGAAATGACCGTAATTTTCAGTATCTGTTAACCTTTTCCGTGATAGCTTAACTCTGTATTCATTTATAAAGGTGCGAAAATTTATGCCGTAAGTTTCATTGATAATCTGAGATACATATTTGGTGTTTGACTGAACCAGACTGGCCAACTCAGCAAGACTAAAATCAGGGTTGCAATAGTAACTCTCCGATTCCATAATCTGGTTAATCTTTTTTAGCAAATCAGATCGTTGTTCCTCTTTTAATCCACTGGATTTATGTTCTTCATCGTTAATGCTTTCCTCAACGGTAAGCTCTGATATCCTTTTTTTTGCCTGTGAGTATTTTTCTTCAATTGTAATTAGTTCCTTATTACGCTCAAAAATATCATGATAGGCAAGTTGTAGTTTTCTCTTTTGAATCAATAATAGCGTTGATAAGGTTATCAGTATAACTAAAAAGGAAATAATGATGGTTAAAATGAGCTTTTGCTCTGATATAGTTGTTGTTAACTCATTTGTATAACTATTGCTTTTATCTTTTTCATATGCCGATTGTTTGTTTCTCACACGATTAAACTCACGATTATTCATCATAGAATCGGCAAGTAGTACATATTTATCCTGGTACAAAAGAGCTTTATCACGTTCATTTGCCTTATTGTAGAGTCTTGATAAAGTTTTGTAACTATCAATAATCATGTAGGTGTAATTCTCTCTTTCTGACAGAGTCTTGTATTTTTCCAAATAAAAAAGAGCCGAGTCAATTTCATTTGTCTCTTCGTATATTTTGTAAATCTCAGAATACGAAGCAGCCAGAAATTTGGGGCTCATGCCTGGCTCTGAAGCATAATTGATAGATCTTTTATAATGAACGATGGCCTGTTGTAATTTATCTTCTGCCAGCGTTATAAAACCATTATTTAAAGAGTAATAATAGAGTTGCTTAATGGTGTCTTTTAATGGTAGTTTTTTTGCCTGGTTGTTGTATATTTTAGCTTGTTCAATGTTTTTAGTATAACAGCACATGGCAGTTAAATTATTTAAAAAGAAAGACTCAAGTTCATAATCCTTCGTTTCTCGTACATACTTTAACCCTTCATTATAATAAATATGCGCTTTTTCGTGGTCTTCAAATACCGAATAAACATTACCGGCTGTATGATATAAATTAGACAGAAGTTCAGCATCATTATCTGTATTTTCAACAATTCTAATGCCTTTGATAGAAGCATCTAACGATTTTGTGTAATTGCCAATATCAAAATAAATTTTGGACAAGCGCATCGCAGCATACCCGCATTTTTTAGCAATGCTTGTGTTTAAATTTTGGTTGTAAATGTCCAAAACGCTGGTAAAACTCGAAATAGCAGTGGTTGTATCATTTGTTGAAGCTGCCAAATCTCCTTTTTCAATCAACGATTGAATGGTTGATAAATCAGTTTTGCCACCCTCCTGGCTTGTAATATATTGGCTACCACTGAATAGGAGTAAGAAAAATAATACTTTGCGCATATTGCAAAGATAATTAATAAAGCCAATCCAAAGAAGAATAGCGTTAATACAAATTTTAGTTGCATTCAAATAAATGCAACCACCTGTTGAAAAAATTACATTGTCTTTTTATTGGGCAATGAATTTTCGTTACTGTAAAATTGAGTTATACACTCATGAAGTATGCATGCTGATGAAAAAATATAGGGGGTAAATAAACTAAAAGAGGTGGGTGATTTTAGTTTAAATCACTTAAGTTGCAGATATTCAAAGGAAAGAGTGTTTTTGCCGATTTTGGAACTAAAGGTGATTTTTATGCATATTTATATTGGAATTTCATACCGATGAAGAAATGAAAGTCATTTTAAGTAGAAAACAACTAACACTTCAGCATAAAGAAAATATTAGGAAGAGTCTCTTGCTTCTTCTATTGGCTTCGTTGTTTTATTCTGCTTCAGGAAGTGAAAACAATTATGATTTTGTGGTTGCGTCAGATGGGAGTGGTGATTTTGTAAAAGTTCAGGAAGCTTTTAATGCTGTGCCGGATTTCAGGAAGAAAGTAACCACCATTTTTATAAAGAAGGGTACTTATAAAGAAAAGTTGATTCTGGCAGCTTCAAAAGTTAATGTCACATTAATTGGTGAAAATAAAGAACAGACAATCATAACTTATGATGATTATGCGTCAAAAAAGAATCGTTTCGGTGAAGAAATGGGCACAACGGGTTCGTCAGGTTTCTTTGTTTTTGGAAATGACTTTACAGTGCGAAATCTAACCTTTGAGAATTCTGCAGGACCTGTCGGGCAGGCAGTGGCTGTTAGAGTGGAGGGAGATCGGGTTGTTTTTGATAATTGCAGATTTCTTGGTTATCAGGATACTCTATATCCTCACGGGAAAGGAAGTCGTCAGTATTATAGAAACTGTTACATCGAAGGGACGGTGGATTTTATTTTTGGCTGGTCAGTTGCAGTGTTTGATCAATGCGAGATTTTTTGCAAAGAGGAGGGATATGTTACGGCTGCTTCGACAGAAAAAGATCAGGAATTTGGTTTTGTTTTTCTGAATTGTAAAATAACAGGCGATGCAGAAGAAGGTACCTTCTATTTAGGCCGGCCATGGAGACCTTACGCAAAAACGGTGTTTATTAATTGTTATCTCGATAAACAAATTAAGCCCGAAGGTTGGCATAATTGGGGAAGTTCAGAAAAAGAGAAGACTGCTTATTATGCCGAATATAATTCGAAAGGGCCAGGTGCATCAAGAGAGAATCGGGTTGAATGGTCTTTTCAACTATCAGATAAGGAAATGCAAAAATATACTCCTGATACTATCTTAAAAGGAGATGACGAGTGGGATTATAAAGCGCGTATAGAGTAAAATACAAAAAAAGAACAATAAAAAATCAGATATGAGATCGCATAGGATACAAATTAGGATACCACTGTTAATAGTAGCTGTAGGCTTTCTATTGGCAGGTTTTAGTAGCTGTTGTACCGATAAGGAGGAGACAACTGCTGATGTTGAACCCCATATTTACCAGAATGTTGAGTTTGATATGCCAAAGGTGGCAGAGCCAACTTTTCCGGACTATTCTGTAAATATTAAGGATTTTGGTGCCATTGCTGACGGTGTAACGGATAATACAAAAGCGTTTGCTGAAGCAATTGAGAACGTGTCGGGCAAAGGAGGTGGTAAAGTAATTGTACCGCGAGGAATTTTTATTACAGGCCCTATTATCATGAAGAGTAATATAAATCTTCATGTTGAGGATGGAGCGGTTATTCGTTTTAGTACAGATTTTGACAAATATCCGATTATAGAAACCAGTTTCGAAGGACTGAATACCTATCGCTGCATTTCTCCGATATATGCAAAAGATTTAGTGAATATTGCATTTACTGGGAATGGTACATTTGATGGAAATGGCGATGCATGGCGTCCAGTGAAGAAAAGTAAGATGACTGATGCTCAGTGGAAGAAATTACTTAAGTCAGGAGGTGTATTAAGCGATGATGAAAGAATCTGGTATCCTACAGCAAAATCAAAGGCAGGTGATGCGCGCGATAATTTTAATGTTAAAAACTACGATACCATGGAGGAGTACGAAGCTGTTAAGGATTTTCTTCGTCCGGTAATGGTTAGTATTATCAGTTGTAAAAAGGTTTTACTGGATGGTCCCACCTTTCAGAATTCACCAGCGTGGAACCTTCATCCGTTAATGTGTGAAGATGTGATCCTGAGAAATCTGAGCGTACGAAATCCCTGGTACTCTCAAAATGGCGATGGATTGGATTTGGAATCTTGTAAAAATGTGTTGATCTATAACAATAGTTTTGATGTGGGTGATGATGCTATCTGTATTAAATCAGGTAAGGATCAGGATGGTCGTGATCGAGCCATGCCAACAGAAAATGTGATTATTAAAAACAACATCGTTTATCATGGACATGGAGGTTTTGTGGTTGGAAGTGAGATGTCGGGAGGTGTAAAAAATATTCATGTATCCGACTGTGTATTTATGGGAACTGATATTGGTCTTCGCTTTAAAAGCAACCGAGGTAGAGGTGGAGTAGTGGAAGATGTGTATATCTCAAATATTGATATGATTGATATTCCGGCTGAACCCATTCGCTTTAATTTGTTTTATGGAGGAATGTCGCCAATACCTGATGATGAAAACAAAAAGGTAAGTAAAGAAGATCAGCCTGAAATAGTTCCGGTTAGTGAAGAAACGCCTTCGTTCAAAAATGTGTTTATGGAGAATATCACTGCCAATGGTTTTGGAAATGCTGCTTTCTTTATGGGATTACCCGAAATGAATCTGAAGAATGTGCACCTGAAAAATGCTGTTTTAAGAGGCCGAAAAGGTATTGCCATAGTTGATGCTGACGGAATGGTGTTTGAAAATGTAAAAGTAATTGCTGATCAGGGAAATGCATTGTCTGTTTATAATGGCAAGTCAATAACTATGGAAGGATTTGATTTTAATCAGAATGGTGATGTGGCGATCAGTATAATGGGAGAATTAACTGATAAGGTTAGTATTAATGTAACCAATGGCCAAGAGGTGAAGACGGTTACAGAGATAGAAGCAGATGTTAATGCTGAAGGTGTGTTTTTGAAATAATTTTTATTTTATATTTAGCTTTCTAACAGAGGCTGTCCGATATTTTCGTGACAGCCTCTGTTTTTTTATTGTTTATAGCGGTTAATGTTTATCATTTTAATCAGATTAAAGCGAATTAATACTTTAGTTTATCTGCAACACAAACATTGCATTTGTATTAATAGAATATTCTGTTGTAGATAAGAGGCTTTTAAATGGTATTTAATAATTTCTGTTTAAGCCGTATATTCTTTTATTAGACAAAGTAATATTGTTCTCATTTTAAAATTAAATCATACAGAAAGATGTAACAAAAGGGATAAAAAATGGTATACAAAACGATTAAGTATAACTTGAGCATTGTTGATTGGTAGCATTTGCTTTGAAGGGTTTAATTGTTTGGTAATTAATGTGATGAATAGTAGATATTACCTTTTAAGTTTAATATTTTATATCGTTGTTTCTTTAAATGATGGTTTAGCACAAAATAGTTTAGAATCATATCATTTAACAGCTCCAGACAATGTCATTTTAATTTCTGCAGAAACCAATTATCCACCTTTCTCATATGTAAATGAAAACGGAGAGGCAGCCGGTTTTGCTATCGATATCTTTAAGGCTGCTGCTAATGCTGTAAATTTACAGGTAAAAGTTGAACTAGGACTTTGGTCTGATAATATGGAGAGTCTTTCCAGTGGCAGAATTGATGCTATCCCAATAATGGCAATTACCTCTGAAAGGCAAAAAAAATATGATTTTTCATTTCCATACATTACATTAAGAGGCGCAGCATTTGTACGAAGATTTGATAATACAATACTCAAGTATAGTGATCTGCGGGGCAAACAATTACTTGTTATGTCTAATGATAATGCACATGAGTATGTAAGAAGAGAAAAACTTTCGGATTATATTATCACAACTATTTCTCAACAAGAAGCTTTCCGTATTTTAGATAGTGGACGATGTGATGCCGTAATTACTCAGCAAATAACAGGACAAAGTGTATTAAAAGAACTGGAACTAACCGATATAAAACCTGTTAAATTTAGTTTGCCTAATTATACTGATGATTTTGGTTTTGCCGTCCAAAAAGGGAATCATTTTCTTTTGAGTGCATTGAACGAAGGATTGGAAAAAATTGTAAGAAATGGAGAATATGATATTATACATTCTAAATGGTTTGAAACTAAAGATAAGCCTTTAATAAACTATAATGATATTAAAAGTGCTATATTTTATTTTATTACACCCATACTTTTAATTATTGGAATTCTCGCTATTTATATTTTAAACAAACAGGTAATTAAAAAGAATGGACTTCTTAAAAAAGAAATAGATCAACATAAAAAGACACTTCATAATCTTCAATACAAAAATAGTTTACTTGAAATCACAGAAAACGTTACTCAAATCGGAGGATGGTATTATAATCCAAACAATGAAAAATTTTCAATAACAAATGGGATTTATCAAATATTTGGACTTGATTTTAAAACAGATATTCTTAACAGTTATGATTTGTTTCTCTCTTTATTTATGAGCGAAGATCAAAATTGTTTAAAAGAAGAATTGCATAATCTTTTTGAATTTGGTGGTATTTATACCACAGAATTGGAAATAGTTGATAGATCCAACAATCGTAAATGGCTAAAATTGGTTGCTAAAGCAGATCGAAACCAAGATTATACCCGTAGTATTTACGGAAATTTAATGGATTTATCTGATTTGAAAAAAGTCCGAAAGGATTTGGATATTAAGGAAAAACAGTATCAGAGCTTGTTTGAGACGATGTCAAAGGGAGTTATTTACCTGAATTCTCGAGAGGAAGTGATTGATATTAATCAGGCTGCCCTGCAAATGTTAAGTCTGTCGAAAGACAGGATCAATGATAATACTTTTTCAAAAATTAAATGGTATCCGGTAGTTGATAAAGGTCAAGTGGGAGATGAAATTCAGAATCCTGTTAATATAACCTTTAAAACGGGCTTGTCGCTTAATAATAAATTGTTTGGTGTTAAGGTTCCACATGTCGAAGGATTTACCTGGATTTTAGTGGACGTAAAACCTGAACTTCTGAATGCAGATAATAAAGTTAAGAATGTAGTAATTACTTTAGCAGATGTTACCCGTATAAAAGAAACTGAAGATAGATTGAAAAAAAGTGAGGAAATGCATCGCCTCTTATTCGAGTACAATCCTTTGCCAATGTGTTTGTATGATCCATTTAAGATGAAATTGATTAATGTAAATGAAACTGCATGTATAAAGTTTGGTTATTCAAAAGAAGAGTTTTTAACTATACCTTTAAACTCCTTATTTCCTGAGGACGAGTTTGGTAACGTTGAAGATGATATAACAAAAGCACAAAACAAGGTTTATAATTACGTAGAAAATAGAAGGTATCAATTAAAAAATGGTGATATTGTTTATATTGATTCCTACTCACAAAATTTTAATATCGGAAATCAGCAAGCAAGAATTGTTGCCTTTAACGATGTCACAGCAAAGGAAAGAGCTAACCAACAAATTAAAATTAGCGAAGAAAAACTAAGCTTTGCCCAGGTTACTGCAAAAATGGGTAGTTGGAGTAAAGATTTGGTGACCGGAAAATTTAATCTGTCTGATAATTGTATTAAATTATTAGGAATTGATAATTCTCAGATACCACAATCATTGGATGAGATCTTTATTCATGTTCATGAAGAGGATAAAGTACTCTTTAAAAACTTTAGTTGGAAAAACATCAATTATTTTGATTACTCCATACAATTCAGATATATCTTACCAGATAATTCACAAATTTGGCTTCAGTCTGATATTGCTATCAGATATCAGGGTAAAAACATGGTTGAAGTTTCAGGTGTTTTCATTAATATTTCAGAGAAGAAAGATGTTGAATCAAAATTAATACAGCAAAATGAAAAGTTATCTGCTATTATAAGTTCAATACCTGATAAACTTTTCGTACATGATGAAGAAGGTAATTTCTTAGAAGCATATACAACCAAGTCAAATGATTTCATAAAGCCGATGTCTGAATTTATTGGCACAAATCTTATTGATGTTTTTGGTCAAGAACTTGGAGAAGTAAATATCAAAAAAATAAGGGAAGCAATTAGTAAACAGGAATTAGTTACTCATGTTTTTTCTCCGGTTATTAATAATAAAATAGTGAACCTTGAAGTTCGTACTGTTCCTTTTATTAAAAACAAAGTAATCAGGTTCGTACGAGATATAACAGATCAAATTAATAATGAAAATGAAATTCGTAAATTAAATCATGCAGTACAGCAAAGTCCGGTTTCTGTTGTTATTACTGATCTGGATTCAAAAATTACCTATGTTAATAAAGCTTTTTCTATTATTACTGGTTATGATGATAAGGAAATTATAGGAATTAAACCAAACGTCTTGAAGTCAGGTAAACAAAGTGATGAGTTTTATAAAAATCTTTGGAAAACGATAAATTCCGGACACTCATGGGAAGGTGATTTAATAAATAAAAAGAAGAATGGAACATTATTCTGGGAGCATATGATAATAACTCCTGTAAAAAATGAGAATGATATTATCACAAATTTTATTGCCATAAAACAGGATATTACCGAACGAAAAAAGACGGAACAAAAAATTCTAGAATTAAATGAAAAACTGGAGCAAAAAGTGGAGGAACGAACTTTAACTCTGAAATCATTAAATATTAAACTAAAGGATGAAATAAATGAACGTTTGCAAATTGAAGAGGCACTGAGAGACAAATCTGAAGAATTGGAAAACTTTTTTAGTATTTCATTGGATTTTTTATGTATTGGATCAATTGAAGGTGAGTTTATTAAAGTGAATAATTCATGGGAGAACATATTAGGGTATGAAAAAAATGAGATTTTACATACGAATGTGTTAAACTATATTCATCCCGATGATAAGTTAACTACAAAAAATGCTTTGTTTCAGTTACAACAGGGTCAATTACTTGGTGGATTTATAAATCGTTTCAGAGCTAAAAACGGAGAGTATCTTTACCTCGATTGGCATGTTGTGCCATTTAATAATTTATTATATGCAGCAGCTCGTGATATAACCGCACAGAAAAACTATGAATCAATATTAGTAAATGCCCAGGAAGAAGCATTTAGGGCTAATAATGCTAAAAGTGAATTTTTAGCCAACATGAGCCATGAGATTAGAACACCAATGAATGCCATTTTAGGCTATTCAAATCTGTTAAATAATTATATCAAAAATGAAAGAGAGAAAGAGTTTTTGAATTCCATCATTACCAGTGGTAATTCACTTCTGAACCTAATAAACGATATTCTGGATCTTTCTAAAGTAGAAGCAGGTAAAATTGATTTAAAACCTGAGTTCATAGAAGTATTTTCATTTTTTAAAGAATTTGATAAAATATTTTATTTAGCGGCTTCTGAAAAGGGCTTAAAATTCGAGATAAAGATTAAAGCTCAAAAAGGCATTTCTATCCATATTGATGCTTCCCGATTACGTCAAGTGATCATTAATCTGATCGGTAATGCAATTAAATTTACCGAAACAGGATCTGTTAGATTAGTAGCCAGTGTTATTAACAGAAAGAATCAAAATACATCAAATAAAGGTATCGTTGATGTAATTATTGAAGTAATCGATACAGGAATTGGAATACCTGATGATTTTAAGAATAATATTTTTAAATCGTTTGTTCAACTCAGAGAGTTTCACACAAAGGGAGGAACCGGATTGGGACTTGCCATCAGCAAGCAATTAATTAATCTGATGAATGGTGATATCCAGGTTGCTTCAGAATTAGGTAAGGGTAGTAAGTTTTGTGTTACAATTAAAAATGTACAGTTTAAAATGCATCATCAATATGAAGATGAAGTACTACCCATTAATCCATCCAATATTGAATTTGATAGAGCCAGGATAATGGTTGTTGATGATATCAGGGAGAATCGACAATTTATAAAGGATATACTATATGATACAAAAATTGAAATTGTAGAAGCAGATAGTGCAATTACAGCGTTTGCTAAATTAGAAGATTATACTCCAGATTTATTTATCATTGATATAATGATGCCGGAAGTTAGCGGACATGAATTGATTATTCAATTAAAAAATAACGATAAATTTAAACACATTCCTGTTTATGCCTACTCCGCATCGGTGATGTTAGAACAAGAAAAAAAGATAAAGAATAATGGTTTTGCAGGTGTTTTGATGAAGCCACTTCAAATTCAGGATCTATATTTCGTGCTTATGAAACACTTGCCAAATAAAATTATAGCAATAGAAGAATCTAAAAATAAGGTACTTTCCTCAACTCTTGATATTAAGAATAAAGAAGTTTTAGTCACAACCTTAAACAATGATTTTGCCAAACGATATGAAGCTTTCAGTTTAAGACAGCCAATTGATAAAATTAGAGATTTTGGAAATGATTTAGTTGAATTAGCACAGCTTCATAATTTTGAAGAATTAAAAATTCTTGGTAATGAGCTGGTTATAGCTGCAGAATGTTTTAACATTGAAAAAATACTTCTTCATCTAAAAAATTACAAATCTATAATAGACCAACTTTAGACCATGGAGGACGAAATCAGATGAGTATAACATTAGCTAAGCCAATAAAGAATGGTCGTATTCTAATTGTTGATGATAATCCACGAAATATTCAGGTATTGGGTAATATTCTTAAAGAGAACCAATATCTTGTAGAATTTGCAACCTCCGGGGCAGGAGCTTTGGAATGGATTGGAGTACAGTGTTTTGATCTTATATTGTTAGATATTGTTTTGCCTGATATGAATGGTTTTCAAGTCTGCGAAAAAATAAGAGCAAAATATGATTTGGATAGTCTGCCGGTTATTTTTCTTTCAGCGCATAACGATACCAATAACGTTCACTATGGTTTTAAAATAGGCGCTCAGGATTTTATAACCAAACCATTTAACCGAGGCGATTTACTAATGAGAGTAAGAACTCATATATTGCTGAAGAAAAACATTGATAAATTAAAGTATCTTAATGAAACCCTTGAACAAAAAGTTGAAGAACGAACCAGGGCGCTCAATCTGGCAAAAGAAGCAGCTGAAAGAAATGATCGGCTAAAAACAATCTTCCTTCAAAATTTATCTCATGAAATAAGAACTCCTCTCAATGGCATTTTTGGGTTTACACAACTGTTGAAACTTAATTTAGAAGAAAAGGAAAACTATATTCATTATATAGAAATGATTGAGCATTCAGGTGAGCATATGTTATCGATGATTAATGATCTTGTTATTCTTTCTAAGATAGAATCAGGGCAAAATATCGACATATGTATTGAAGAGGTAGATCTTAATGAAATGCTGGATGAAATCATTTTAACATTTCAACCTAGGATTAAAGATAAAGGATTAAAGCTTTTCAAAAGAGTTAAAATACCTGACGGGTTTATGTTCGAAACCGATAAAGAAAAAATATTTCAGGTGTTTATGAATTTAATTAATAATGCCATCAAGTATACACCATCCGGTTATATTGAAATTAAGATATGTTATTTTGATTCTAAAATTGAGTTTTCTGTAAAAGACACAGGGGTTGGAATACCAAAGAATATGCATAAAGTTATTTTTGAACGATTTGTGCAAGGCAAAACATATCATAACCGTCCATTTGAAGGATCGGGTGTAGGCTTGTCGATTTCAAAAGCTTTGATTGAGGCTCTTGGTGGTGAAATATGGGTTGAAAGTGAACCAGAAAAAGGAGCCATATTTAAATTTTCATTATCTTAATTGAGATACAGGAATGAGGGTTTGAATTGTTCGCCAAATAAAGAGAACGATATACGCTTAAAGATATTTACATTTCTTTATAAGCAACAAGTAAACCACTGCATTCTCTAACCCGATCATTAAAGTACGAAGGAGCAGAGACTTCAATAACCAAGTTAATTGTGGATTGAACACTTATTGATTTTGTTTTCTGAAAATTATTAATCGCATTGTCATAAAGAATTTTTCTTTCTTCGTCGTTTTCAAATATTCGTAAGTGTATATTTCCTAGAGCCTTTTTACCATCTACCGAAAGAAAATAGATTCTATCAGCATATAGTGTTAATTTTACATAGATTGTTTGTTTTTTACGTAACGAAAAGGACTTTGAAAGTGAACTTATCTTATATTCTTTGGGAGGAGATGGGCATTTCTTTTCAAATTCACGACAGTTTTGGGCTGTAGTGTTGCAACTAATCAGTATTATAATCAGTAACTGTATGTATTTAAATGTTTTCATGTTGCTATGGATTAAGCCAATTGTTTCTAATGATATCAATCTTTCTTTTTAAGTTGTATAATAATTCCACATCAACGTCTTCTTTTTGATCAGTTCCAATGATAAGAATATTATTTTCATCAGATATTGTTGTTTGACTCTTTTTTAATACCATTTCTTTGTATGCATTTATTATGGGTGAAACCTGCTTCTTTATTTCTGTTATCTCACTATCAGTTAAATAAGAATTCAACATATCCTCAAGATTGAAGATGAGATTTTGCTGTTCAACAATACGTTGCCGTATTGTTGCAGAGGCTGAATTAAGATTGCTGGAATTAAAAATTAAATAAAGACTTTCAATAATGCTTCCCATGGTTACTAATGCATAGGTCTGGTAGCGTTCTGTTTCTAACAAATAATCTTTTGTGAGTTTGTAAATATCATTTGATATGTATTTTAAAGAATCGATATTGCCACTATTGCCAATTAATCTGTCTTTTACATTATATGAAATGTAAGGAAATAGTGATTGACTCTTGGAAATATCATCTATGGTATCGAAATAGAGGATACTCTTAGCCGGTTGATCTAACCAGATACAATATGCAAGATCAGCCAGGAAAATACCAACAAGTATGTTTTGCCTGTCATCGGTAAGATATTGGTCTGATTCTTTAGGATTACTTAAGATTGATTCGTTAAAATCAAATTTATTATCTATTATATATGTCATTATTTCGTCCGGATTAGGGAAAGAATATATCTCTGTTTTTGTAGAATCCTGTTCATTATTGATGTATGATGAATTAATTTCTATTGGTTTGCTTTCGATATGTAAGCTAAACAGGATTAAAACAAGAAATAAAGCATGAGGTTTAATTAATATATTCATATATAGATAATTAAGTTCTGGTTTAATGTATGATCTTAATATTTCCTGATTTTGAAATTATCTCATTGTTATATGTGACTGCTTTTACAATGTACTGGTAGGTTTCGTTGGGTAATATCTTACCTTTATAAGTGCCATCCCATCCTTGATCAATATTAACAGATTGGTATACTAACTCTCCAAAGCGATTAAAAATTTTAAATTCAATTAATTTCTCTAAGCCCCAGCCACGCACAAATAAAAGATCGTTAATCCCGTCGCCATTAGGTGTAAATGCTGAAGGCAGATCGATGGAATATTTTTTCTCTACATTAATTAAATATGAATAATCTACAGTAAAACAACTGCTTGTATCTGTTATCCAGACTTTATATTCTGTGGTCTCAAGGGGTTTAAACTCATTGTTAAAACAATTCGTACAGTTAATTCCGTCCATTAGTTCCCACTCTGCCGATAACAAACCGTCATGAGAAATTTGAATAAATACAGTTTCACCTATTATAATTGTTGTATCTGGTATCGATAGAGTTGGAATCTGTTGTACTGTAATAAAAAGTGAATCAATGGCTGAACACTGATGGATATCGGTTACCAGTACTTTGTAAAGAGTTGAACTGTCAGGTTGAGCTAATGGATTATTTATTGTTTCATCATCCAACGATGAAGAAGGCTCCCATAGATATTTTATTCCACCGTAAGCATTAATAATTATCTGATCACCAACACAAATAAGTGTGTCGTTACTGGTTGTAATGGTTGGTGGAGGATAGGCTACAATAGTTTTTATATCACTGGTGTCAATGCAGCCATATTTTGTGTTCTGTGCAATAAGTTGAATAGTGTTTAATCCTGATTCATCAATAGTAAAAGAGTAAGTTGAATTTTCTGTTTGTAAAGTATCATTAATAAGCCAGATAATATTACCGGCATTAATTGATTGATTATTAAGATTTATCTCAAGAGGTATACAACCTGATTCAGGCAGTAAATCTGTTAAGAAATCTGCTTTAAAATCAATAGCTCTAATTGTATCTCTGATTATTACATTGCATGTTCCAATACTATCAGATTGAATGATGAGAGAGGGATAGAGTTCTCCTGCAGTTTTATAAGTATGAATGGCGTTCAAATTATTAATGATATTGCCATCTCCAAGATCCCATGCAATTTTATAAATGTCGGAAGTGTCTATTGCCGACAATGTTACCGGGCTGTTAATACAAATTGTATCATTAACAACCGGTTTAGCATATGGACCTTTTACTTCAATATAATTCTTTCTTACAAGAGTGTCAGAGCATCCATAAGTTGTAGAACTAATCAGGGTAACATCATATTTTCCTGGTTTAGAATAGATAAACGATGGGTTTTGTACAATTGATTTATTTGATTCCTGATTAAATAACCAATACCATGATCCCGGATAGTCAGTTACCGATTTATCCTGAAATTTGACTAAAAATGGATAGCAATCAGAATAAGTACTGGATGATTCAAAATAGGTTTGAGGAGGCTCTTGAATATGAATATAGTTTTCTTTTGTTTTGCTTGCCTCGCAACCATGTTCATCAATAATATCAAGTCTGATTGTATAGTAACCAGAGTCATTAAAGTTGAGCGTTGGTTGAGCAATTTCAGATAAGATTTCTTCATTCAGAAACCATTTGTAGGAAGAGATGATACTTGTAGTATTTTCGGATAAGGTAATATCCTGACTGACACAACCCGTTGTGTCATCAGCAATAAAAGATGCATCAGGAAAGATAGCCTGGATATCTTCATTTTTTTTCAATGTAGAAATACATCCTTCTGCATCTTGAACTGTAAGGCTTACATTGTAATTACCAAAACTATCATATTCATGATCAGGCGATGGTTCTTCTGATGTTTGACCATCACCAAAATTCCATTGCCAACTGGTTAAAAGCGTATCTGAGACAGATTGGTCATTAAAACTAAAGGTTACAGGCATGCAACCTAATTTATAATTGCTTTCAAAGTTAACTTCAGGCTTAAAAATTTGAACTGTTTTGGTTAAGGTGTCAATACATTGATTGATGTCGTGTACAATCAGACTAACCGTATGTGCCCCTTTGTTATTAAAACTGTAGGTAAGTGTAGTGTCTGTAATTAATTCCTTATTATCAATTAAATAGAGATAGTTTGTGGTTATGTTGTTTTGTTTAAACGGAAAATTATCTTTTGTAATTCTTCCGTCAAATACTATTGGATTTTTGGGACATCTTTTATCAGTAGTTATATTAAAATCAGCTCTTAGGTCACGTGCTTTAATTGATCTTCTTGTAAGAAAAGTACATCCATTAGTGTTGTTTGATGCATTGATTTCAACAATATAATCTCCAGAAACACTATAACTGTGGCTAGGGGAATTTGTGTTTTCAAGCACGCCACTACCATCACCGAAGTCCCATGTGAAGTGATCTGCACCTTTTATTTCGCCCAAAAATTTATAATCCAAAGGCAGATTACAATCATTCACTAAACTTAAATCAATATAGGGTCCGTTAATATAAATAGCATTTGTTTTAGTAATGGAACTCTTGCATCCAAAGTTTATAACTTCAAATGTTATATCCATATAACCGGTGTCTTCGAATTGATGAGGAATAATGTCAGCTGGTAAAATTACACTACCATCTCCCAAGTCCCATGAAACGTTATACTTTTTATCTGGCTCTTCAACCTTTCCGGATAACATTACAACTTCTGACGCGCAAACCGGACCTTCTGGTTGTATGGTAAAATATGGTGTTAATTGCTCACCTGCACTTACTGTTAATTCAGATGTATGCAAACATCCCAAATTTGTTTCGACCTGATAAATAATTTTTTGGTTGCCAATATCAGATTGATAATGTGTATAATTCTCATTATCTGATACAACTATGTTGTTAACTAACCATTGTACTGATTTGATATGATCGTTAGGTGTATCGTAATGAACATTTGCATGGAGGTTTGTTTCAAAAGGTACACAACCAGTTAAGTTAGAATTGTCTAAAATAATTTCTGGAATTCTTATCTTAATGTTGTTATTTGCAATCTTCTTACTTTTACAATTGTGTTTGCTTTTAACTTCAAGAGTATCGGAGTAGGTTATAAAATAATTTTCTTCCAGTATTTTTGAGCTTTCTATATAAATCTGGGGATTTGGGCTATTCGAAGTTACTCCATTGCCAAATTTCCAATTCCATTCAACTGCATTTACAGATCTGTCAAAATATCGCAAATTTTGATTCGCCTCGCATAAAAAGGTATCTATGGGTATAAAATCTGCTTCTACATATTCAATGTTGATGATGGTTGATGTGTCTGATTTACAATTGTTGTTTTCGGCAGTTAAAGTTACTGTTACATTACCATAGTTATTAAAAGCTTTGGTTACATCTTTATTGTTTAGTTGAGTGCCGTCACTAAATGTCCATTTATACTGATTTGCATCGGAGCTTGTGTTTATAAAAGCAAGTGGCTCATTTATACATATTGTATCTTTATTGGTTGAAAATGAAGCTTTAACCTTTTCAATTCGAATCAATTCGCTTACATCAATTGAATCAGAGCATCCCAATTCATCGGTTATTTTTAAGGCAACATCATATAAACCCTTATTGTTGTATTTATGAAAGGGAGAATTTAGATCAGATTGCTCATTATCGCCGAACGACCAAATGCTTGAGAAATTTAAAATGCTTTCAGAAAGATTGTTGAAATTTACTTCTATTTCACCGTTACAGCTATAAGTTTTATCGGCACCAAATTTTGCAACCGGTTTAAATGATTGAATAAAGTTTTCTTTGGTAACTGATCCGGTACATCCGTTATCGTCTTCGACCAATAGAGTAATGGAGAAATCTCCTTGTATAGCATAGGTATGTTCTGTTATTTCATCTGCGCTGATATTGCCATCCCCAAAACTCCATGTATATTGATTAATGTTTGCTCCATTTATATTGTTGGGTTGCATATTAACTTTTAAAGGAACACATCCTCTATTATTACCAATTACTTCAATGTCTACTTCGGGCTGCGCATAAACAAGTAAATAATTATTCTTAACAATGGTTTCTGTAATATCGTTGTAGGTTGCACTTAATGATATTGTATAAGTGCCAAAGATAGAATAGGTTGTTTGAGGATTTATTTCTGTTGAAGTGTTCCCATTTCCAAAATCCCAAAAATAAGTTGTGCCTTCAGGGTACGTTGATAGGTTATTGAAACTAATAATGATGGGCGAACACCCTTTTTGGATATCAGATGAGAAATCAATAATATTCTGGGCATTTGATGTTTTAATAAGTATTGTACTAATAGCTAGTAATAGTATATATCTCATAATGTGTTAAACTTTGTTTGCCGGATATCGAAAATAACAAAAAAATTGCTATTTTCAATTGGTTCCTCTATTTTAACCTTCAATTAATAAGACTGGATGAAGAAAAGAGTAGATGTTTTGTTGATATATGCTTGTATTATAATACTGTATGTTTGGTTTTTTCCGGCGGTAAAAAGTCAGAATATTCATTTCTCAAATTTATATCTGACACATTTAACACTTAATCCGGCTAACATTGGTAGTTTTGATGGAGATCTTCGTGCTGTTGCAATGTATCGGGCTCAAGGTTATAATTTAGGTGTGCCATACCAAACATTTTATACAAGCTTTGAAAAACCGTTTTTCCCTTTTGATGAACAAATAGATGTTGGTATTTATTATAGCCATGATGATGCAGGTGAGTATAATTTTCCGGCACATTACCTGTTCGCAAATATTGCAAAAAGAGTTTCTGTTACAAGAACAGTTGCTATAACTGCAGGATTGCAAATTGGTTATGTATCAAAGTCATTCAATAGCTTAAATGAAACCTACCCGGATCAATATAGTAGAGAAACAGGATCATTCGACAGAAATTTGCCTACAGCTGAGCAATTTGATATAAATACTTCAAGTAATGTATCGGCTGGTATGGGTTTTTTGGTTACCAAAACCTTTAGTGAATCTGTTTTAAATGTGGGTTATTCTGCTCAAAACCTTAACAAACCAAGTGAAACATTTTTTGGGGAAGAAAATCAAACAGATGTACGAAACGTATTTCATACGAAGTTTGAATATTCTATATCCGAATTTATTTTTACAACGCCCGCATTTGTTCTTGTTGCTCAAGGAAAATCAAGGCAAACATTAATCGGTTCAAATGTTGGTTATAGAATAAATGCAAATAAGAGCATAAGAAATATTCAAGGAGGGCTTTTTTTAAGAAACGGAATATTGAATAATTTTGAGAGCATAATTTTCGGTTTTGGAATTGACTTTTCAAAATGGAAGTTTTTTTCGAGTTATGATTTTGATATTTCAGGGTTAAAGTCAAATTATTCTGCCAATACAGGTATTGAATTTGGATTGGTATATATTCTACCCAATTCCTCCTTGCGAGAAATTATTCACCCTACTGAAAGATTCTAAGAATGATAAAGAGGATTATTTTAATATTCGCTATTTCTTTCATAGCAATTACATTAAAAGCTCAAATTTCATTAGATTATAAGAGTTATAAGAATTGGCAATTGATACGGATGTATAAAGAATCTGTATTACTAAAGGATTACTTGACATCAATAGATATTGCGGCAGAATTACTTAAGAGAAAGAAAGATGAACCAAAGTTTAAGTTGTATTATGGTAAAGCGTTGTATTTAAGTAAGCAATGGAATATCTCATACGATTTTTTGCGTTCTGATTTCGATTTACACCCATTTGAAAATGGAGAAATTGCTTTTTATTTAGCGGAATTGGAAAAAGTAAAGGGTAATTATACCGAAGCAATAGATATCTTAAAAAAACTAAGGTCAAAGACAAAAAGACTAAAGATGGGGGATGTTTCCCGTGATAGGATTGATAATTCTATTTTTGGTTGTGAATTGGCATTGAGATTATCTGATACAGTTGTATACACCAAAATTGATCCTCTGAGAATTGATTTTAATGAGCAAATGATTGAATTTGCACCTTATCTGATAAGTAACACTGAATTAATTTACGGTGGCGTAACTTCTGATGATTTAATAGAAAAATTGAATAGTCCATATGAATCAAAAAGAGGCTTCTGCTATGTCGTAAAAAATGAAACAGATGTCTGGAACAAAAAAACAGATTTGCCTCAGCCTTATTTCAATTTTGATGACTTTGATACAGGTGATGGAGCATTGTCTGTTGATGGATTAAGGTTTTATTTCACGAAATGTAATCGTGATAAAAACAATAAATACATTTGTCATTTATACATGTCAGAAAACCGTAATGGTATATGGAGTTCACCTGAATTATTAAATAAGAATATTAATAAACAAGGCTATTCTGCCACTCAACCTACAGTTGGTACTTGTTATGATCCTTCACTTGAAGTAGTATATTTTGTTTCTGACCGAAAAGGAGGAGCAGGAGGTAGCGATATATGGTATGCCATATACGATAAAAAATTAAAAAAACATACTGGTGTTTATAATGCGGGTGCATTTATCAATACAAGTGGAAATGAAATAACTCCATTTTACGAACTTGAATCGCATGGCTTGTTTTTTAGTTCGGATTTTCACCCAACTATTGGCGGTTATGACATTTTTTATGCCAAGGGAGAATTAGTAAATTGGCAAGATCCATTGAATGTCGGTTACCCTATCAATTCACCTTATGATGATATGGATTATTACCGCAATGAGTCCGGAAGTGAAGGTGTTTTTTGCTCTAACAGATTAACTTACCTGCAAGCAAATAAAGAAGTTTATTTAAATAGAATATTTGGTTTTACCGAGACTGAAGTTGCAAGGGTTTTTGTAAGTGGTAAAATTAAAACGCAAAAACTTCTAACAAGTGAAGGTATCCCAATAATGGCAGAAGAAAATTCAACCAATGGGGTTTTGTCTAATCAGGTCATTTCTATTTCACAGGTGGCTGATACCACTGCCTCATTTTTAATAAAAGAAACTTTTACCAATGAAAATGGTGAATTTGGAGTTTGGCTTGATAAGGGTAACGATTATAGAATTGAAGTGAAAGATACCCTGGTGGTAGGCGGAGGATTTACTTTCAATACAAAAGATGAAAATGTAAAGGATGTTTTGTCTCTTGATTTAAAGCCGGTTTTAACTATTCCCACTCAACCAATAGAAATTAAAAATATTAATTATGAGTTTGATAAAATAGCATTAACCAGCGAGGCTAAGGCGGCTTTGGATTCTACTCTGTTAACATTGATTGAAAAATATGCAGAGATTAGAATAAGAATTATTTCTCATACTGATAATGTAGGGAGTGAACGTTATAATTTGCGATTATCAGAAAAGAGGGCTGAGAATGTTGTTAAATATTTAGTTGAAAAAGGTATTAACCCAGAAAGATTAGAAGCTGTTGGAAAAGGAGAGTCGGATCCTATTGCCCCAAATGAAAAGGCTGATGGTGCGGATAATCCCGAAGGAAGAAAGAAAAATAGAAGGACAGAATTTGAAGTTGTTGGTTTGCGTTAAGCATCTATTAATGATATTTTACAAAAATCTCCCTATCATTCAATTTTATTCTTTTGTAATGATAGGAAGATTAATATTATGAAATGTTCTAAAAATCAATTCAATAAATCTGATCGGAGTTGATTGACTGCTTTTGTAAAATCAGTATACTTCTCTTTAGATAATTCAGATGTTGTTAAACTATTAATGATTAGAGTACTGTCTTCGGATGTTTCAGAGCTAATGATTTCAGAATCAAAATTCATTGAAGCAAAGTGATTATTTAAGACACTTAATTTTTCATAAAATTCTTGAAGCTCTTTATCCTTAAATGAATTTGTCATGGATAAGAGATCGTCATAAATTAATTTTTGCTCTGTTATTTTTGTTGCTGATTCTGCAAATAAATCATAGTCATTATGCAGATTTACAGAAACATATATTATTTCGCAAAATGTTCCAATTGATATAAGAGTCAGTGTTTTTCCATCATCAACATCATATAAATAATTGATAACAGAGTCGTGAAGCTGATTAACAATTTGATAAATATCTTGTGGATTTAAATCTGAATCAATTAGCTTGGATCTTAGTTCTTTTGATACAATTGGAGTTAATTCTAAATCCTTAAGAAGTTCATCTATTAAATGCATATATTCAGACAGATATTCTGATTTTGAAAACGAAGACAGATATGCAAGGTCTGCTAAATACATGCCAAGGGTTATTTTCTTTTGTGTATTATTCAATGCTTTTTGCGTAATTTCATTTTTGCTGAGTAATGTATTATCGAACGAAACGTTATTACTTTTTATATATTCCAGTATCTCTTCAGGTGAAGGTAAAGCCATTATCACAGCATCAAGGGTATCAATAATATTGATATCCTCAAAATTTACTTTATCACCTAACGTATTTTTATTTTGTTTACATCCAGAACATCCTGCAAGAAGTTGTGTCAATATCACAATTGCAAAAAACACTATAAAGTTTAGACTTGATTTCATAATCATTAATTTAAAGTTTTCTATTTTCATTTAAGAAGGTCCATTCAAACGTAACGGTTCGTTGGTCTTCATTGAGTAACCGGAAAGCTCCGGCATCAAGCTGCATAATGGTTTGACTATAAGAATTAAGCAATGAGATTTCCTCCGATAATGAATCATTATCGTTCCATGAGTTAATAAATGCTTCAATTACTAATTGGTTAGTTTCTTTATTTTTTATACTTGATATTTTTATCAACTGGTTATCTTCTATTTCTTCAAATACTGTTGATAAAATAGATTGTAATGAACTTTTAAAAAGTAAATTATTTCCATACGCAACTATTTTGTCATCAATATCAATATCCAATTCAAGATTTTTCTGTTCCAGTATTGAATTCATTTTAACTAATATATACTCAACAGCTGATAACAATGAGAATGGTTTTCTGTCATTTATTTCGGCAGAAGTACTAATCTGCGTAATATATGAGGCCATCAGTGTAACTTTTCTTAGTTTTTCAACTGATTGGTCTAATTGCGAAATTGTACCTGCCATCCGGTTCGACTCAGAAGAATGCTTTATGATTTCAATAACCTTTGTTATTGATACCAAAGGTTTACTTATTTCATTGCCAATAAATTTAAGAAATCTGTCTTTAGTTTTACTAAGATCAAGAAGTTTCTTGTTGGCTATATTTAGTTCATAGGTACGTTCATTTACTAATTGTTCAAGATCGGTGTTTAATCTTTTAAGACTTTCTTTACTTTTCCTTAATTCAATATGTGTTTTAACCCTGGCAAGTAATTCAGCCTGATCAAATGGTTTGGAAATATAATCCTGCCCACCAGAATCAAATCCTTCTACCATACTCTGAGAATCTGTTTTTGCAGAAATAAAAATAATAGGCATTAAATCGTATTGATTATTTTTTCTTATTCGTCTGCAAACTTCAAAACCATCAATTTCAGGCATCATAATATCTAATAATAATAAATCAAAAATTTCATGTTCCAACCAATTGAAAACATCAAACCCACTAATGCCGATTTCAACATCGTAATGATTGCTGCTTAAGATATTAGCTAAAACCTGAAGATTTTTAGTGTTATCATCAATAATTAGTATTCGCCCCTTTTTCTTCATTTTATAGTAAAATTTAAATCATGTGGTTTATTTATCTCACGATGAGGTTTAATTAAATTGAATAATGTATGAGTAGCTTTGATAATTATTGCCAATCAGGATCAGGAGGACTATTGGGTGTCGATTGATTATCTGTTTCTATAGGCGTGTGATTTTTAAACGAGCGAATAGTTAAAGCAATACAGTCTGTTTGTTGTTCATTTTCAGCAAGTGAAGTTATTTCAATCGCAACTCTGCAAGAATTATCCAATGAAATATTGATTTCTTCAGATAAATCTTTATTGATATTGTCCCATAAGACCTCAAGATTTTTAGTGTCGATAAGTTTTAATCCGATTTTTAGATTAGGATTATCTTTGGTTATTATAATGTTGTAATTGCTGTTACCGTATAAAAAACGAATTACTTTAATTGCATTACCTTTGGTGATCTCAAATAATCTATCTGATTTAGTAATATACTTTTCACCCAACGGAGGGGTTGAATCAAATAAATGTTTACAGTCTTGCGCATTAGTGTTTACTGTAAATAGATACATGATACAAATGAAGAATGATAATCTTATCATAGTTAAATATTTTAAATATTATACCTTAAAATCTTTTTTTAATTAATTGCTTCAGTGTAAGAAGATAAAATAATAATCCATAAAGTAAAAGTGCTAGTGTGTTAAATTTCCATGTTTTAATATAATATGCTCCAACTTTTTTATATGGGGCAAAGTAATGCGATCGTCCAAAACTGTTATCTGGTATGTGGTAGCATGGTTGATATTTTCGAACTAATTCATTATTTCTTTCAATATAATTCAACATATTATCATGACCAAGCGCAAATTCGGCAAGCTTCTTATTGTAATAATCTTTTTTTTCAACTTTTAAATTAGCACGATAAATATCAATACTCTTGTTTGTTTCGCGCAAATTTAATTTTAACCATTTCTCAATTTTCTTGATCAAAACATTTAGTTTTTCCTGATCTGAAAAATCAATTTCATCAATTTTTATGCTTTTATTTAAAGCAGGAAACTGTAATAGCAATTCTTCAAATATAGACTTAACCATTTCATTGACACTTGTTCCATCTTTGTAATTAGCTGAATTAATTTCTTCCTTTAAAAATGGAATGGTGAAATAAATGTAATATTGAAAGGTACTTTTGTTAATTAACTCATTATAGATCTCGTTATCATATTTATTTAAGGAGAATTGGATGTCTACAATGCTTTCATAAGCCCATCGTGAAATGGTAAAATCGGCATATACTGGTACATATTTGGGCGATGATAGTGTGTGATGAATTTTATCATAATCCAATATTGCTCCTGCCAATAGTATTTTAGGAATTAAAATAAAAGGAATGGTGATGTATATCGATAGCATTGATTTGAACCTGGTCGAAATAAATAAACCAATAAGGCTAGAGCTTGATGCAGTCACCCATAAAACGATAAAGTAATACCAAAACAGCGCTTTGATCTCCAATATTGCATTTCCAATTAGTACATAAGTGCCTATGTGATATGCATTAATAATGAGTACATAAACAAGTTTGGAGTTAAGGTAAGCCAATGGATTTAGGTTAAGAAAGGACTCTCTTTTTAAGATTTTTAGGTCTCTGAATATTTCAGCAGAACTAATAATCAAACCTTGGAAAATTGAAATTATTACACTTATAAACAAATATACCGGTATATTATCATTGTTTATGAAGCTGTATTGATGGGTATCAAAATCAGTTGACTTTAAAAAATATGACATCATAAATGCTAAAACCGGAGAGCTTAATAATAGTAACAGTATATAAGGCAAATCAGCACCTCTGGTCATGAAATTTCGCAGAGTAAAGATTGCAAATTGCTTTGTGGAATTTGGCTTTTTAGTAAGTGATGAAGGTAATTGTTGTTTTGATTTGACTTTGTCTGTTGCTATATGTGATTTTAGATAGTGTTTATTCCATTCTTTTCCATCATATATTCGTTTGTTTGTTGCATTACCATCTTTATCTTTAGATTTGGAATACATTAAATGAAAAATTCTTTCAGGACTAAAGTTTCCAAGTTTAATGTTATCTTCTAATGCAGAGTCTTCAAACTCCAATAATTTTTTAAAGTGTTTGACTGCCCAAATTGGATTACCAAAATAAGTTGCATATCCTAATTGGTCAAGAACAAGTAACTTATCAAACAAGTAAAAGATATCAGATGTTGGCTGATGAATGTTTATGATTACAATTTTTCCTGTAAGAGCTATATTTTTTAAAAGATTAATAACCGAATAAGCATCCGAGGACGATAGGCCAGAGGTTGGTTCATCGAGAAAAAGTATAGTGGGTTGACGTATGATTTCAAAAGCAATATTTAATCTTTTTCGCTGCCCTCCGCTAATAATTTTATTTAATGGATTACCTACCCTTAAATCTTTTACCTCATATAAGTCGAGATCATATAATGTTTGTGTTACTAATTCAATCCTTTCTTTATGAGATAGATTATCACGACATAAATTGGCATTAATTAAAAGATTTTGAAAAACAGTTAGTTCTTCGATTAACAAGTCATCTTGAGGTACATACCCTAAATGTTTACGTATTACTTCATAGTCAGAGTTCAGATTGTAGCCGTTTATTAAAATAGAGCCTTGATCTGTTTTTAAGTTGCCATTAAGTAAATTTAAAAGTGTTGTTTTACCGCTACCACTTGTACCGATAATGGCCATTAAATTACCGGCTGTAACCTCAAAACTTAATGGTTTAATACCTTGATTTGTGTTTTTAAAGGTTTTAGAAATCTCTCTTACTTCAAGATCGACAGATTCAAATTTGACTGATTTCTTATTAATTAAAAGTTCGCTGTAAAATATTGGATCTATGTTATCTCCCTCAATAATTCCTCCTAATGATAGATAGTAAATACGATTCTTAAAAATTGATTGGTTGTTTAATATTAATGTATCTGTTCCGGTGTATTGAAATAAAAATGCTTTCAAAGGCTCTATGAAAAAAAACCAAATGTTGCCATTTAAATAATTAGATTGAAAAATGTTGTAGGTTTTTGGTTTAATACGTTTAAAATCTCCAGCAACAATTATATTCTCTTTATTTTTTATAAGATCAGTATCTTTTTTACAAAAGCATTTAATATCATGTACTATATCGTGATTCAGATTGAATGTTGTAAAGATCAGATCTAATAAAGTCTCAATTTCACTTGTATTGTTTTCATTAATAATAAATAAGCTATATTCTAAGCATGCAATGTAAAGTTCAAATTTCTGGTTTGTATCTAATTCTGATTTAAGCTTGATTAATAAATCATTGCATTTGGTGAATAGTTGATTTTTATCAATATCCTTTTTCGAATTAGATTGGGTTGTTTGAAATTTGTAATAGTCAAGAAATTCAAGTCGGCTTTGTTTTGATAGTATGGGGGTTAAATAAGCTTCGAGATAGGATATGTCAATGGAAGTAAAATCCTTGGTATTGTATCTATTAAAAACAGTATACAGCTCAATTATATTTACTATAGTCTCACTTTTAAAGAAAACTTCCATAATGTTACGATACTGAGAAATTGATTAATTAATTGGTTAGTGTAATTGAATATGGGCAATTAATTGTTTATGCAGTTTTATCTATTTATTCTCATTAGTCTTACCTTCACTTTTTGTTAAATATGTGATTAAGAAATAATCTATGTTCAAGGTATTATGTTTTTTGTTTATATTAAAAACAAAAAAAAGTACTTAATCACAATGACTTAATATATAAGTCTTTAATAGAAATTACATTTAAATAATCTTTAATCTAAAATAAATTTATTATCTCTTAATTAATTAATATTAAAATCAATAATGATGTGTTTTATTTAGTATTATAAGTGTTTAAATACGTTAAGATGATACAAAAGTTTCGTTGTTTACAGTAAAGTTTAAATAAAAACATGTCATCCATTGTAATAATATTAAAAGGATTACATATATATTTTTTTAACATAGGATGTTCTTATTCTGTTTAAATAAAGATGATTTTAGTTTGGAAAATTTACAAAATATATTTAATTAAGTTTTATGTTGAAAAAGAATTAACTAGATTTAAAATAACATATTATGAATCTCAAATTTAATTTATAGGTACTTTTTTATTGAGTAAAGTAAATGTTATTTAAGTTGTATTAGAAATATGTCTTACCTATTGATTTATTGTGATGCAATATGATCTAAAAAAAATAATAGATGTTGAAAAAGTTGAGAAGCTATTGGAAACCTACACAAAGGCTACTGGACTTGTTTCTGCCTTATTGGATTTGGAGGGAAATATATTATCAAAATCAGGTTGGCAAAGCATATGTGTAAATTTTCATCGAATCAATTCTGATACTGCAAAAAATTGTAAAATTAGTGATACTTTATTGGCCAATCAGATTAGAGAGGGAGGAGAATATAATGTATATAAGTGTTTGAATGGGTTAATTGATGTAGCAGTGCCTATATTAGTTGATGGACAGCATGTTGGGAATTTATTTACAGGACAGTTCTTTTTTGAATCTCCGGATATTACTTTTTTTAATAAGCAATCAAAAAAATATGGATTTAATGAAGAATCCTATCTAAATGCTTTATCAAAAGTACCGGTTTTATCAGAAGAAGATGTGAAGATTAAATTGGAGTTTCTGTCTGAGATGACCATTGTAATTGCTGAACTAGGCTTGTCAAAGTTACATGAAGAAGAAACGAAAAAGCAGCTGCAGGTAAGTGAGGAAAAGTATCGGAAATTATTTGAGAATATAAATGAAGGTTTTGCCTTGTGTGAAATTATTACAAATGAAAAAGGTAGGGCATACGATTATAGGTATTTAGAAGTTAATTTGGCCTTTGAGATGATCACTGGCTTTAAGGCAAGCGAATTAATTAACAGAAAATATACTGATTTATTTTTTGGTAAGGAACAATCAGAATGGATGATGAAATTTGGTGAGTCTTTACTGATAGGTAAAGATGTTAGTTTTGAAGAGTATTCGAGTGATCTTAATTGTTGGATTCAGGTTAATGCATTCTCACCAAAAAAAGGACAATTTGCTGTTACATTGCAAGATATTACGGATAGAAAAGAGGCCGAAAAGAAGCTAGAAGAATCAGAAAAAAAGATTAAACAATTAAATATTGATTTAGAGGCTAGAATAAAAGAAAGAACTAAGCAATTGGAGGATTTGAATAATGAGCTTAAATCGTTTACTTATTCAGTCTCACATGATTTAAAGGCTCCCTTGCGGGGTATTAATGGATATGGTAAACTGCTTCAGACGGTTTATAGTTCATCATTAAATGAAGAGGCCCAAATATTTATTAAGAACATTTGTCAGGGTGCCGAGCAGATGAATGAGTTAATTGACGATTTGCTTAACTATTCCAGATTAGAAAGGATTCCAATAAATATTTCACATATCAACATTGTTGAATTGATAAACAATGAGATCAGCCTTTATAAGGATGTCATTGCAAATAAGAAAATTATAGTTGAAATAAATGTGTTAAAATCTTATATTAACACAGATGCTCACTCACTTACCATAGCGATTAGAAATTTAATAGGGAATGCAATAAAGTTTACAAAAGACAGAAGCAACCCGATGATAAGAATAGAGCTCAATGAAAATGAAATGTCAGATATTTTATCAATAAAAGATAATGGGATTGGAATTGATATGAAGTTTAAAAATAAAATCTTCGAGATATTTCAAAGACTGCATCGAGCTGAGGATTATGAAGGTAATGGTGTGGGGCTAGCTCTGGTTAAAAAAGCAATGCAAAGGATAGGTGGAGAGGTGACATTTAAGAGTGTGCTTGGTGAAGGAACAACGTTTTATATGAAAATACCAAAATAATATTCGTATGCCTGACGATAATAATGTGAATTCTATCATCTTAATAGAAGACAATCCTGTTGATGTTGATTTGACACTCAGGGCTTTTAAAATGCGTAATTTATCAAATCCAATAATTGTATTGAGAGATGGAGAAGAAGCTATCCGTTGGATGGAGAAATTAAAAGATGGAGCTCCTTTACCAGTTGTGATTTTACTGGATTTAAAATTACCAAAATATTCAGGATTGGAAGTTTTAAAGTATATAAAGTCAAGTGAAACACTAAATGGTGTTCCGGTAGTTGTTCTTACCACCTCTTCAGAAGATGATGATGTGAAGCAGGCATATAAACTGGGTGTTAATTCGTATGTGTTAAAACCGGTAGATTTTGAAAAATTTATTGATGTTGCTGTGCAGATAGAACTCTATTGGAGTGTTTTAAATAAACCAGGTATACGGTAATTGTTACAATTGAATCGATAATTCATGAAAATTCTATTATTAGAAGACTCAAAGTTAGATGCAGATCTAACAATAAGGAAATTGAAAGCAGAAATTAATGATTGTAAGATTGATGTTGCAGTTTCGGTTTCTGATGCATTAAAATTATTGGTTAATAATTATGAAGTAGCCCTTATTGATTACATGCTACCGGATGGGTACGGTACTGAGCTATTACAAGAATTTGTTGTAAATAAGAAACAAACAGTATTAATAATGTTGACTGGAACTGAAGATGACGAGGTTGCAATGAGTGCACTGAAACTTGGAGCCAGAGACTATATAATTAAAGAAGGAGAGTATTTAGATAAGTTAATTGGGGTTATTTCTTTTCATATTAAAAAAAAAGTTGAACGAGACATCTATTTTAATGAAATCATAAATGTATTATATCTGGATTATCAGCAGGAAGCGGTTGAATTAACAAAGGAGCATTTTAAGCGTTATGCGTTAAATTTTAGATTTAAATTCGTAAAAAGTGCATCTGAAATGCTTGATATATTGCCGAATAGTCCGAGTAATAAATCTGATTATCAAATTATTCTTATAGATTATAATATACCTGGATTATCAGCAATAGGTTTAAGTAAAATTATCAGACAGGAGCGGAAGTTAGAAATTCCAATCATTATAACTACAGGTCAGGGGTGTGAGGAAGTTGCCATAAAAGCATTAAATCTTGGGGTTAATGATTACATAGTAAAAAGAGATCATTATCTAAACCAGCTTCCTTATTTAATGATGAGTTCATTTCATAAGTATAAGCTTGAGGTGCAAAATAGAAAACTTCTTGAGAGTGAACAAAGGTTTCGTCACATATTTGATTATGCAAATATTGGTAAAGCCATTGTTGGTTTTGATGGTAAGTTGCTTAAGGTTAATCCAATGCTTTGTTCCATGTTGGAAGAGGATGAGAGTGAACTCGAAAATAAATTTTTGTTTGATTATATGTTTAGTAAGGATGTTTTAACTGTTAAAAATGATTATTTTTTTAATAGATACAAAGAGCCTTTGCATAAAGATATTGAAATTAAACTAATAAAGAATAATAAAAAACTAATTTGGACTTCATTAACCATTTCGTTAGTTAAAAGTATAGATAAAGTACCATTATATTTCATTTTACATATTCGTGATATTACGGTTCGAAAGGAAGCGATTGAAAAGAATCGACAATTATCAATCTCTGTTGAACAAAGTCCAGCCATTGTAATGATTACTGATTTAAATGGACAGATTGAATATGTTAACAGAGCATTTACAGAAGTTACGGGATATTCTAAAAATGAAGTTATTGGGAAAAATCCAAGAATATTAAAGTCTGGAGAAATGAAGCTCGCCGACTATGAAATATTATGGAAAACTATAAAAAGCGGTAAGGTTTGGAAAGGTGAATTCTTAAACCGTAAAAAGGATGGTACTCTTTATTGGGAATCAACGTCTATATCACCATTACAGGATGAGAAAGGGATTGTTACCCATTTTGTTGCGGTTAAACTGGATGTTACTGACAAAAAAAGATCTCTTGAACGAATCCGGAAATTAAACGAAAAATTGGAAGAGCGGGTGAAAGAGAGAACCAAGAAACTACATGAAGCTAATCAGAAATTAGAAGTGGCAATTAGAAATGCTGAGTCAGCTAACAAAGCAAAAAGTGAATTTTTAGCTAACATGAGTCATGAAATCAGAACTCCTATGAATGCTGTGTTAGGCTTTGCTGATTTATTGGATCGTCAAATTAGTAATCCCCTCCAGAAAGGTTATATACAATCAATTAAATCAAGTGGCAGAACATTATTGGGTATTATTAATGATATACTCGATCTGGCAAAGATAGAATCAGGGAGAGTTCAACTTCATCCTTCTCCAATAAATTTTATTGTATTGATGCAGGAGATTGAGGATATGTTTCGGCTTAAGGCAATTGAAAAAGGCTTACAGTTTTCAATTGGAATTGATAATAAGTTGCCACACCAAATTATGATTGATGAGTTGCGTCTTAAGCAAGTCTTGATGAACTTAATAAGTAATGCAATCAAATTTACCCAAAAAGGATTTGTTAAGGTAAATGTAGGCATACTTTCGATGACAAATGATTCGGCAGATATAAGATTTTGTGTTCAAGACTCCGGAATTGGAATAACACATGAGGGATTATTAAGGATTTTGAAGCCGTTTGAACAACAAGAGGGACAGGATGATAAGTTCTATGGGGGAACAGGTTTGGGATTGGCAATTTCTGATAAGATTTTAATGCTTCATGATAGTAAGATTCAGATTAAAAGTAAAGTAGGTGAGGGAAGTAGCTTTTCATTTGTACTTAAGGATGTTAAATTTTATAAAAACGAAATTCTTAAACCAGTTCAGAGAATTGTTGATACAGAATCAGTTGATTTTATAGGACAAAAAGTATTTGTTGTAGATGATGATAAAGAAAATAGAGACTTAATAACTGGATTCTTGCATCAGTATAATTTGAAAGTTGAACAGATTGAAAATGGAGAAATTGCAGTCAAAAGAATTGTCAACGAAATGCCGGATTTTGTTTTTATGGATTTGCGCATGCCTAAGTTGGATGGTATTGAGGCTGTTAAAATAATTAGAAGGAAGCTTAAAGATTATAAAATACCGATTGCATTATTAACTGCCTCTGTGTTTCATCAGAAGGATGAGATATTAAAAATTTTTAATGGTTATCTAACAAAACCATTAATGTTTGATCAGGTTATTGAACTATTATGTCAGTTTTTAGAACATAAGAAGATTTCTTCACATCATGTTATTGAAAAATATGAGAATAACATCAGTAATGTTTTTAAAAACTCCGACTTGCGTAAATTATTTATTGAAGAATTTAAATTGGTTTTAACTTCAATAAATACCAGAAGAGCCAATAAAGAAATTAAACAACTGGCAATTGATCTTCAATCTTTTGGAAGGTTAAATGATTTAAGTGTTCTTGTTGAATTAGGGAAAGAACTTGAAATGGCTACTATATCTTATAATATAGAAAAAATATTGAAGATCCTTAATATATTGAACAGTTACATATAATCAGCATATGACATCAAGGCAAGAAACGAATGGGAGAATTCTAATTGTTGATGATAATTTACTAAATATTCAGATTTTAGGGAACTTATTAGAAGCAGAAGGATATAGCACCGAGTTTGCATTTAATGGACTAGATGCCCTGAATTGGATTGACCATGATGATTTTGATCTGCTTTTATTAGATGTTATGATGCCTGGTATGGATGGATTTGAAGTTTGTTCGCGAATCAGAGATAATACTAAATTTGACAACCTTCCAATTATTTTTTTAACAGCTAAAACTGATAATGAAAGCACAGCCAAAGGTTTTGTCTTAAAAGCACAGGATTATGTATATAAGCCTTTTGAAGTTAATGAGTTATTGGCAAGGATTGCAACTCATATAGAACTAAAAAAAAGAAGAGATCAACTGATAAATATGAATCTCATGTTGGAAGAAAGAGTTGAACAGAGAACCATGGAACTCATCAAAACTCAAAAGCAACTCGAAAATGCCAATAAAGAACTTTTACAGCTGGATGATGCAAAAAATAAGTTTTTGAGCATTATTGGTCATGAGATTCGGACGCCATTGAATGGAATTGTAGGTTCAATGGAAATTCTGAAAACTTTGGTTCATGATAAAGATCTTATTCAATCAGTAACGATTTTGGAAACATCGGTGGAAAGGTTGCAGAAATTCTCATTTGATGCTTTGCTGATTTCATCCATTAAAACGGGTAGGTTAAGAACAAAATTTGAATCGATTGATATTGTTCATGTTCTAAATAATATGTGTGAAAAGATGGGAAACAAATTTCCTCTAAAACACATTATTTGGGAGGTAAATAAAACAATCGATAAAAAAGAAGTTACTACAGATTTAAGTTTAATAAATGAAGTGCTCGAAAGAATTATTGAGAATGCCATTGTATACTCTGGTGATGAGCCAATTATTAATATCGACTTAAAATTGAATGAAAATGTTTTAAGACTTAAAATTAGTGATCATGGAGAGGGGTTCTCTAGTGAAATGTTAAATCATGATATTTCTTTACTAAATCCAAGTAAAAAGCATGTCGACCAAAATATTGGTTTGGATCTTTATTTGTCTAAATTGATTATGAATTTTTTAAACGGAAAGTTGGAATATGGAAATACTGAAGATGGAGCTTTTGTTCTTCTTGAATTCAAAATGAGTACAGATTAAACACGATGAATTTTAAATAACAAACCCAGTAAATCATTGATTTACTGGGTTTAATGTGATCCCGAAGGGACTCGAACCCCTAACCTCCTGGGCCGTAACCAGGTGCTCTATCCAATTAAGCTACGGAACCAATATGTCTTAATTTTTCTTTAATTCCATTAATGTGATCGATAACTTGAACAATCAAATGCTCTATCCTCCCGATAGTTATCGGGATAAGCTACGGAACCAATCTTTTGCATTTAATCAGGCCCTTGCCGTAAATGCGGTGCAAATATAGATAAATTGATTGTTTGCAACAAAATTATTATCATTAAAAAATGCAAAAAAATCAGGTAGGTATTGCAATTGGTTAATTAATAGGTGCTTTGTTTAAAAGCAAAGAGCCGGACTAAAATAGCTGTCGGCTCTTCGTAAGATGATTTGCAACTGATACAGGTTATTTAATCGATACATTTGTGTCATTAATAACCATATTTTGCATCGAGATTGTTTCTTCTTCAAGATAAGTGTAAGTGAATTGTTTTTCGAAGTTTTCACTTTCGCTTCGACCTGTTGATTTTACTATAAAAGTAATTTCTGTTTGCTCCGGGTATTGCAATTCCGTCAAATCAAATGACACAAAAGCATTTAAAGGAGGCTGCGAATAGGGGTCGTCGTTGGCATTGTGTCTGATTTCAAATACCGGAATACCGTCTTCATTAGTTGGGTTATTACTATCAATAACCAAATTGATATAATGTGTAACCCATGGAGATCCTTCATAGATAAAACCTACGTTAAGGTAATTATTCGAAATCCATACATCCTCTTCGGTATCGCCAAACCAAATCGGATCATTTCCTATCGAATCAGCATTTTCTTCTGTTAGTTCAATAAGGCCTTTAGTTAATATTCTCCTGTAGCTGTTTAACTTTATATAGTGGTCAATGCCCGATTCTTCAGATCCATCGCCCAAAATGGTAAAATTAATAAACAATCGGTCTCCATCATCAAATCCATAATCAGGCATAGCAGTGGCTGATGGAAATAATCTGGTTCCTCCATCTGTTACAATGATGTAACTATCATCCTCAACTTCAATATTTCCAATGGTTACCCAAATGTCATTCAAAGAATATCCATCAGAATCGTTACAGCTATGAGTTAAAAGTCCCAATAAGATCACTAAAAAACCAAATCCAAATATTTTCATTTTTGTAAAAGTTTTAAAAG
Organism: Carboxylicivirga caseinilyticus; assembly: GCF_050589785.1. Lineage (NCBI taxonomy): Bacteria > Pseudomonadati > Bacteroidota > Bacteroidia > Marinilabiliales > Marinilabiliaceae > Carboxylicivirga > Carboxylicivirga caseinilyticus. Next base: position 81,721 of record NZ_JBNGOX010000003.1, read on the forward strand.
TCAGACAATGATTTTCCAAAATAGTTCTTCATTTTACACACAAAAGTACTAAGTGTTGTAAGAGAGCTATATGAAAAAATATGCCATTGTTTTAGTTTATTACAGTTTAACTTTATGATGAAATTTTATTCATGAGGTTGCGTCAGTTAGGCAATAACAACTTCCTTTATCAGTTGTTATTTAAAAGGTCAATTTTTATTTTTGCCTGAAGTGAAAAAGAGAGATATGCGAAAGATACTTTTGTTGGTTATAGTTTGTTGTTCCTATGTTATTGGTGTAATTGCTCAGAATAATTCTAACCCTGATTTTGTTTTACCATTAAAAATTAAAGCAGTCGTTAGCGGTAGTTTTGGCGAATTGCGATCTAATCATTTTCATTCTGGATTGGATTTAACCACCAATGGAAAAACAGGTTATAAGGTTTATGCAAGTGATAAGGGCAGTGTTTCGCGAATTAAAGTTTCATCAGGTGGTTATGGAAAGGCTTTATATATCGATCATCCATCCGGACATACTACGGTATATGCTCATATGGAGCGATATAGTGATAGAATAGATTCGATTGTAAGAGCGAAGCAGTATGCAGAAAAATCATTTGAGGTAGAACTGTTTTTTAAGAATGGTGAAGTGCCCGTAGAACGTGGAGAGGTTATTGGTTATAGTGGTAATTCGGGAAGTTCAGGAGGACCTCATTTACATTATGAGATCAGGAATAAAGCATCACAACGTCCAATGGATCCGATGTTGTTTAGAAGTGATGTTGAAGATGACGTTAAACCGCAAATTCAGGGTGTTAAGCTTTATGCTTTGGAAAAAGAATCCAGTATTAAAGGCAAGGCTGACGATTATTATTCACCTACAGTCCATTATGACGGTAAATTTCATCCGAAAGGTTGGAAACAGGTAAAAGCTTATGGTAAAATTGGCGTTGGAGTGCAAGTTTTGGATTATCTAAGTAATAGCTGGCGTAAATGTGGAGTCTCATCTATTCAGTTATTTGCAAATGATACATTGGTCTTTCATTCATTGATCAACGAATTTAGTTTTGCTGAAACAAGGTATCTGAATGCGCAAATTGACTATGCTGAAAAGTTAAGGACAGGTAAAGTGATTCAACGAAGTTACCTGTTGCCCAATAATAAACTAAGTATTAATAAACACGCCGGAAGTTACTCTGTGGATGTAAAACCCGGACAGACTTATAATATGAAGTATGTTATTACTGATGTTATGGGTAATACTTCAGAGTTAGCTTTTACTATTATTGGTGACGAACCTTCATCATTTGTTGAAAAGGTTAAAGATCATAGGGTGGTTAAATATAATCAGTCGGTTAATATTGATAGTCTGGATCTTAATGTGACAATCCCTTCCTATGCATTGTACGAGGATGCCGAACTCTTAATTAATAAGCAGGATACAGTGGTTGAAGGATTGTTATCTTCAGTATATACAATTGGCGACTTTCATGTTCCTGTGCATAAATTTATGTCGTTTGGTATACAGATAAGCGACTCATTATTGTCCTTAAAAGAAAAACTATGCATGGCAGGTGTAACTGCTACAAATAAGATATATTACCGGGGTGGTAAATTTGAAGATGGTTATATCAAAGCTTCAACACGTAATTTTGGAAGAGTTGGTCTGGCCATTGACACCGTACCACCAAAGATTCGTCTGACAAAAGTACCATCGGCAAAAAATTATAGTGGAAGTTCATCCATCAATGTTTTAATCTCAGATGATTTTAGTGGTGTGAATACATATGAATGTATGATTGACGGAGAATGGGCTTTGTTTGAATATGATGCCAAACAAAATTTATTAACTGGTAATTTTAAGGATATTGCCATTAGCTCAGGTAAACATGAATTGCATGTAAAAGTTGCTGATGGCAAAAATAATCAGTCAGAATTTAAAGTTGAGTTTACCAGATAGGCAAAGAGTTGCTGCTCTAATGAAGCGAAGCTTCTCAACTTTAATTTTAATTAAGAAGGTGTGATTTGATAAATAACTATATTTGTCAATACTATAAATGAATAGATTGGACCATTAATGATTCAACGATATATACTTTTCCTATTAGTGATATTGAGTTTTGGAGCACCAAAGGCCAAAGCTCAGATTAATACAGACAGAATGCTGGCTGTTGGTAAGAATGCCTTGTATTTTGAGGATTATGTTCTTGCTATACAGTATTTTAATAAAGTTATTAGAGTAAAGCCTTATTTATCAGAACCGTATTTTTTCAGAGGACTGGCTAAATACTATCTGGAAGATTATAATGGTGCTGAAATTGATTTGAATACGGCTTTAGGTAAAAATCCATTCCTGGTTGATGCCTACAACGTGAGAGGAATCATCAAGAGCAAAAGAAAAGAATACGAAGGTGCCATTGAAGACTATAGCGAAGGTCTTAAAGTAGAACCTAATAATATCAACCTCCTCATTAACCGAGGGCAAAGTAAATCAGCATTGGATGATTTTGAATCGGCCATCGAAGATTATAATACGGTTTTAGAAAAGAATCCTTCTATGTTGAGTGCCTATCTTACGAGGGGTATGGCTAAGATTCATGCAAAAGACAGCATTGGAGCACTGGAAGATTTTACAACGGTGGTTGAGCGTAATCCTTATATGGCTGATGGTTTTGCAACCAGAGGTTACCTGTACTACCAGATGGGAAGATACGAAGAGGCATTACAGGATTATGATAAGGTGCTTGGATTAAAAAATGATGAAGCACAGTATTATATGATTCGGGGTAGTATTCGCTACCAGTTAGACGATCTAAGGGGTACAATGAGTGACTTTGAAAAGGTTATTGAATTGGAACCACAAAATGCAATGGCCTATAATAACAGAGGAATTCTTAGGGCTCAAGTGGGAGATTTAAATCGTGCGGTTGAAGATTTTTCACGTGTGTTAGCGATTAATCCTGATGACTATATCGTTCTTTTCCAAAGAGCACAATTGTTAGTTGAACTGGGGCAGTATCGTCAGGCTTTAAATGATTTGAATATTGTTATTGATAAATATCCAAACTTTGGTGCAGGCTATCAGGTACGATCTGTTGCCAAACAGCATCTTAATGATTTAGAAGGAGCCAGGCTTGATTATATGACTGCTGCTAAAATAGAGATGGATCGTCGTGATAAATCAGATATAGCTGAGGTAAGTGGCTCTAAACAGGATGATGATAAAGACTCGGACGGTAAAACTGCAAAAGCAACACGTAAGAAGTCGGATAAGGACATTAGAAATGCTAATAAACTGGCGGTTCTTGATGACTTTAATGAGGAAGAAAATGATGAGCAGGAATTTGCCAACATAAGAGGTAAGGTACAGAACCGGAACATATTTATTGATTTGGAACCTGTTTTTGGTTTGTCCTATTTCTCAGCAGACACTATCATTAGCCGACCAAAGTACTATGAAAAAGAAGTCGCTGATTTCAACAAGAAAAAGCTGTATACAGAAGAGCTGAAAATTACCAACCGCGAAATCGAAGCCCAGGGAGTTCGTAGTATGAGCATATTCAATTCAATTAATGAAATTGCTGAGGAACTGGATGAGAAGGATGCAGATCAGGAACTTTTACTTGTGCGTGGTGTTTTGTATGGTTCTGTTGCTAATTATACTAACTCTATTTCGCACTATGATAGGCTGTTGACTGAACAACCTGATAATGTGTTAGCTTTATTCAACAGGGCTTATATCAGACACAAAATGGTTGAAGAGATCAGAGCCATGGAAGAAGAAAAGGCTCAGATGTCGGAGTTAAAATTGCAGGGACCGTTGAGGGTTAAGGATAATAATTCTGATGCCAATGCATCTGATAAAGATAAAGGATTGGAATATGTGATTGATTATGATTTAATTCTGGCAGACCTGAATCGTGTTATCGAATTGTCGCCTGAATTTGAGTTTGCATATTACAATCGTGCCATTCTGCACTGTTTAAAAAGAGATTTTCTTCAGGGTGTGGAGGATTTTACCAAAGCCATTGAACTCAATCCTGAATTTTCAGAGGCCTTTTTTAACCGAGGGTTGACTTTAATTTATCTGGAGAAAGAAGAGGAAGGAACCGCTGATTTGAGTAAGTCTGGTGAGTTGGGTATTTACAAAGCGTATAATGTAATCAAGCGCTATGGTACGGAGAAGGTAGCTACTGATTCAACCGAAGTAAAAGAGTAGTAGATGAATCCCCTTCCGGAGGTAATAGATACCGATAATGATGAGTTTCAGGATGCATTTAAGCTGATTCAATATACCAGCTCATCTGTTTATCTGACGGGTAAAGCTGGCACGGGTAAATCAACTTTTTTAAGATACATCTGTCAACATACTCATAAAAAGTTTGTGGTGGTAGCTCCTACGGGTATAGCCGCCATCAATGCTGGTGGAGTAACCATACATTCCTTTTTTAAGGTGCCTTTTCGGCCAATACTGCCCGATGATCCGGATTTATCAACTGCCAAAGGTCGAATCTTTGATTTTCTTAAATATCGGAAAGCACATAAACAATTAATCGAAGAGTTAGACCTGCTTATTATTGATGAAGTATCGATGGTAAGAGGTGATATCTTAGATTTTATTGATCGTGTACTACGCGTTTATACTAAAAATATGAACCTGCCTTTTGGAGGCAAGCAATTACTTATGGTGGGGGATGTTTTTCAGTTGGAGCCTGTTGTTAAGCGAGATGAATGGCAGATTCTTCGACGTTTCTATCAAACACCATATTTCTTTTCAGCCCGTGTTTTTCAGAAGATACCATTAATACAAATTGAACTCAAAAAAGTATATCGCCAGAAAGACGATAGTTTTGTAAATCTTTTGGATAGGGTACGTTTAAAACAAGCCGGCCGTAAGGATATTGAAGCTATCAATGCAAGATGTCTGCCTGGGTTTTCAACCCCAATTGACGAGTTTTTTATCACTCTGGCAACCCGTCGTGATACAGTTGATTATATCAATGATTCGAAATTGGAGGAGCTGGAAGGCAAGGAAAAAGAATTTGTCGGAAAAATTTCCGGTGAGTTTCCCGAATCTGCTTTGCCAACCTTAAAGAACCTGGTTATGAAAGAAAATGCCCAGGTGATGTTTGTGAAAAACGATATGGAGAAACGTTGGTATAATGGTAGTCTGGGTCGTATTGAGGAGATGAATGAAGATGGAATTCAAGTGAGGCTGGAGAATGACGAAATTTGCTTTGTTGAGAAAGAGGTCTGGCGCAATATCCGATATAAATACGATGAAGAAAACAATCGGATCATCGAAGAAGAGCTTGGATCATTTACGCAGTACCCATTAAAATTAGCCTGGGCAATAACGGTACATAAAAGTCAGGGTTTGACATTCGACAAAGTAATGCTCGATTTTTCGGGAGGCGCTTTTGCCGGAGGTCAGCTGTATGTGGCTCTCAGTCGTTGCCGATCGTTGAATGGAATCATCCTTAAAACCAATGTAAGTGAGCGTGATGTAATTGTAAAGCCTGAAGTGGTTCAATTCTCCAGGACCGCCAATGATAAGGTGCTTATTGAGAAAGAGATGAATAAGGCTGAGGCGCGTGACTTATTTGTTAATGCGATGTGTAAGTTCGATCAGGATAAATTTACGGAGGCTGTTCAAAGTTTCGCATTGGGTAACGAGAAACAGGAGGCATTGTCTGTTGAGTCAGTTCAAAGATTGATTGGTATCAAGCTTTCTAAAATAAGTGAGTTAAAGTCAAAAATAAATGATCTTGAACAGGAAATTAAGACACGACAGGAGAATGTTGAGGATTTTGCTCACGAGTATTATTTAATGGCCAATGAGTGTGTAGTTAAATACAAAGACAGAAGAGCAGCTTTGGGTAATCTGGATAAAGCCATTAAGCTGAATCCTGTCTATCTGGATGCTTTAATCCGACGCGGACAGCTACGTAGTGAAATTGGTGATCTGGAGGGAGCTGAGCAGGATTATTGTAAAGCCCAGAGTCTCAAAAAAAGATCCTATAAAGTTTTGTTCAACAGGGGAGTTAATCGTTTATTGTTGAAAAGATACGAAGCTGCATACAATGATCTTCTGCAATGTATCAACATTAAAAAGAAAAGTGCTGAAGCGTATTATTATTTGAGTGAGGCCTGTTATAAAATGGGTGATGATGATAAAGCTTCTGAATATAGAGGTATTGCAGATTATTTGGGATTTGAAGAAGACTGATCATCACTAATAGTTAGCAGAGGTATGGCCAGCTTGTAACGTACCGCAATCAAACGTATGGTGATGATTGTTCCAACTGTAATCCATGTGTATGCTAAAGGAGGAAATCCAATATTTCGTAAAGCCAAATAAACAATGGCACCGGCAATGCAGGCTGTAGCATATATCTCACGATGAAAAATCAAAGGAACCTCGTTGCAAAGTGTATCCCTGATAATACCTCCCACTACCGCTGAAATCAATCCCATTACTACAGCTATGGGTTGTGAAATACCTAATTCAAGTGTTTTTTCCATTCCTAATACGGTGAATACGCCTATACCAATGGTATCGAACAGAAACAAGGTATTCTTTAGTTTTATTACAATCTTTTTGAAGACAACGGTTAGTACAATTCCCAATAAAATAAGGAGGAAATATTCATAAGTTTTGATCCAGGTAACGGGTAAATTTCCGAGCATAATGTCTCTTACGGTTCCACCACCAATTGCGGTAACAAAACCAATAAACATAGCACCAAATAAATCCAGCCGTTTTTGAGCTGCCGTTAGCGTACCACTAATGGCAAACACCATGGTTCCGATATAATCGAAGATAATAATTGGATCCATCCTTATTTTTAATTCAATATTACGAATAAAATGGTTTCACATCAATAACCATCATCCCGGCTTCTTTGGCTGCGTCAATACCTAGCTGTCCATCTTCAAAAACAAGACATTTGGATGGATCAACACCGAAGAAATCAGCGGACTTTAAAAAGGTTTCAGGATGAGGTTTGTAATTCTGAACATCATCAGAGGTTACTATGTAATCGAAATAATGATCTATTTTGGTTAGTTCCAGAATGTCTGTTGCCATAGCTTTGGTAGCGCCAGTGCCAACAGCCATCGGTACTTTTTTATGAAAATGTGAGATCACCTCTGCAATGGCAGGAAATACTTCCATCCTATTGAACTGTCCTTTTACCAGAGCTTCTTTCTTTTCCCAGAGTTCCATTGGTTCCATCGGAACGTTAAAGTCACGAATAATATCTTTACTTAGTTCCAATGCTGGTCTCCCGGTTAGCTTAATGAAATATTCCATTGAGAAATGAACATTGTGTTCGCTGCATGCCTTTAGCCATGCAGCATAATGAACCGGCAAGGTATCCACCAATGTACCATCCATATCAAATATCAGTGCTTCAATCTCAGTTTTATCTAAAACAGTACCAAGTAAGGAACTATTGTTTAATTTCATAAGCTAAATTTTGGGTTGCGAAGGTAATTATTCTATATGAATATCTTATATTTTTTGAGCATGACTTGAACTTGTTAAAACAATAGTAGAATTTTGTTGTTTATAAACATTATCATTTATTAACTTAACTTAATCGTATGGAACTATTTGGTTATACAATTGAAATGGAGAAAATCCAGGAAATGGTTATTACTTATGGTAGTAAGCTGATTATTGGATTATTGATTCTTATTATTGGTCTTTGGGTTATAGGACTAATTGTAAAAGGTTTTAAAAAGGTACTTACTGCACGTAGTATTGACGCCACGCTTGTACCTTTTCTGGTTAGCATAGTTAGTGTTACTCTTAAAGTAATGTTGGTTATCAGTGTTATAACCTATCTGGGTGTAAATATGACATCCTTTGTTGCTATACTGGGTGCTGCTGGTTTGGCAGTAGGTATGGCATTATCAGGAACCTTACAAAATTTTGCCGGTGGGGTCATTTTATTAATTCTTCGTCCTTTTAAAGTGGGTGATTATATCGAAGCTCAGGGTTATTCAGGTAGTGTACAGGAGATTCAGATATTTAATACCATCCTTTTAACACCGGATAACAAGAAGATAATTATTCCTAACGGAGGTCTTTCAACAGGTGCGATGATCAACTATTCAGCACAGGAAACCCGTCGTGTTGATTTTAAATTTGGTATTGGTTATGGTGATGATATTGACAAGGCAAAACAAGTGATTGCTGAAGTTATTTCACGTAACGATAAAGTATTAAATGATCCGGAACCATTCATTGCGGTTATCGAACATGGTGATAACTCTGTGAATATAGTAACACGTGTATGGGCTAATGCGTCTGATTACTGGGGAGTATATTTCTATATGATGGAATATGTGAAGAAGGAATTTGATGCTCAAGGTATTTCTATTCCGTTCCCACAACGTGATGTGCATATTATTAAAGAATAATTAATAAAAAATGAATTTTAAGATAAGTAATGGTTCGTAGAGTCTTATCTTTATGAACTGTTACTTATTTTTATAAACACCCTGACTCATGAGGAAATTAATTTTTGGACTGATTTGCATGCTTAGTACGTCGTTGTCGGCACAGGATGCAATGAAGGATACGACTTATTGGACTATTGGAGGTACCTCTTCTTTTACTTTTAATCAGGTAACTTTAACCAACTGGTCTGCCGGAGGAAAGAACTCACTTGCCGGAACCGCTTTATTTAATACACATTTTAACTATAAGAAAGACAAGGTCAATTGGGATAATTTAATTGATCTTGGTTATGGATTGACAAAACAAGGAACAGATAACGCTTTCAAATCGGAAGATAAAATCTATGTAGTTTCCAAGTATGGATATTCTGCTGGTAAGCATTGGTTCTATTCAGGATTACTTGATTTTAAAACGCAGTTTGATAATGGTTTTAGCGATCCACCGGCAAATACGAAGAAAGTATCGGAGTTTATGGCGCCTGGATACCTGAATCTTTCACTCGGTATGGATTATAAACCTTCAGATAATTTTTCGTTATACATCTCGCCATTAACTTCAAAAATGACCATTGTGTTGGATGATTCACTTTCAAGTGTTGGGGCTTATGGGGTTGAAGATGACAAAAATCTTAGAGCAGAATATGGTGCATCAGTTAAATTAACTGCTAAAAAAGCGAACGTTATAAAAAATGTAGATGTGGCTACCCGTCTGGATTTGTTCTCTAATTTAGCTAATAAGCCACAAAATGTTGATGTCAACTGGGAAGTGGTTTTCAATGCCAAGGTAAATGATTATTTAAGCGCAATAGCTTCGTTTAACCTTATTTATGATGATGATATCAGTTATACTGATAGTGACGGAGTAGATCAGGGGCCGCAGGTGCAGTTTAAACAATTATTCGGTTTTGGTTTGAGTTATAAGTTTGGAAAATAACAGATAGAATCAAATATAGAAAGGCAGTGAAAACAATAATCACTGCCTTTTTTTGTTGTTATTTCGGTATTTCGAGAAATAGTATGTGTGCATCTTTTGAAATGTTCAGTTTAATGGTTTCAGTTTCCCAAATTCCGATGGCATCCCTACGGCTTAGTTTTTTGTCATCGATTTCAACTTCTCCTTCAATTAGATAAGTATACAATCCATTTGTTTCATCACTAAAGGTATATTCAACTGTTTGACCAGCATCAAATTTACCCATGCTTATAACAGTATTCTGATGAATCTTTAAGGGAGCATCTACCTTTCGACCTCCTACCACAGGCTTAATTTGATTATGAAACTCGGATTCAGAATACCTGTATTGAGAGTAACCTGGTTGAAGGTTCTTTTCATCAGGAAATATCCAGATCTGAAGTAGTTTTAGCGTTTCTGATTGTGACGCATTAAACTCAGAGTGTTGAATACCTGAACCCGCAGTCATTACCTGAACCTCATTTACTCCGATTACTTCTTCATGACCTGCACTATCGGCATGTTTAACAGCACCTTCCAATGGAATGGTGATAATCTCCATGTTATCATGAGGATGTGTTCCGAATCCCATCCCAGGAGCAATGGTGTCGTCATTGATTACACGTAAGGCTCCAAAATGTATTTTGGAAGGATTATAATACCCGGCAAAGCTAAAGCTATGCCAGGTATCGAGCCAGCCATGATTGGCATGGCCACGATCTTCTGCTTTATGAATTATATGTTGCATGTGTTTTTGGTTTTAATAAAGGCATATAATATGCTTTGTGAGCAATTAATTGTATTAAGGCAAATACAAATACTACATAAGCAATCAGGCCTGAAGCTGGTTCAAGAACTGCGTGGTAAAGTAAAATATTAATAGCGATAGGCATAAAAACTATCGATGCCAATGCAGTAAAACGATTGGTTAAGAAGGCAACTCCGGTTGCAATTTCGATTAGTTTAATAACAGGAAAAACATAACCCGATTTAAATAATCCCATCATAAATTCTCCTGCTACACCTGTTGGGGCATCCATTGGGATGAAATTAAAAAATCCATTCAAACCAAAAATTACCAATAATACTCCTAAAATGTAACGTGTAATAAGTGCTACTTTGCTCATTTCTTAAATTTTTATTGTTATTAATTATTTTATGAAGCAAAAGTAGAGGATGGAAGAGTGTCAGAAAATGGACAAATCCCAGCTTTATTTGGACAAATTCTGAATGTGTTGTCTAAACTCCTTCATTGTCTGTCCAGTATGCTTTTTAAAGTACCTGCTGAAATAGGCCGTATCCTCAAAACCCAGTTGTAATGCAATTTCTTTAAAACTCAGATTGGTAGTAAATAATAACTTGCGCGTTTCGTTAAGTATTTTGTTGCGTATTAATTCACTTGCCGTTATTCCTGCCAGGTCTTTTGTAACCTCGTTCAGACATTCGGGTTGAATATTCAATTGCTGTGCATAATCTGCTACCTGGCGGGTTTGATTAAATTGTTCGCCTAATAACTTCTTAAACTGTAATAATGTTGAATGGTGCGAAGATGGAATAGAAGCACCGGAATGCAAAGGAGATTCATGAAGCTGGTGTTGTGCCTTAAGTAGTAACACATTTAAAAAGTTCTTCAATAATAAACCGTTTCCATTTAATTCGCCATGATATTCATTTTTCATCATCTGAATCAAATTCTCATATTCATCTGCCGATTTGGAAGTTAATGGCAAAAGAGAATAAATCTGATCATCACTAAAGAAAGGAAGGTCTTTAAAAAAAGTGCTTTGTTCAAGATTGATAAAGGCATGGTTAAATATCACAGTGCTTCCCATAGAAGTTGGGGCAATCTCCATTCGGTGTAAAATGCCGGGACCAATAAACAGTAGGCCGGGAGTTGGAATTTTTTCGCTTAAATGAGCCGTACTATAATTCACATCTCCTTCTTTCAATAAATAGATGGTATAAAAATCATGAGAATGTTCAGTATTATTAGCATCTCGTGCAGCAGAACACAATTGCTGTAATTCACTAACCAGCAAAAATGGTTGTTCTGTGTTTTTTACAGGATTTAAATATTTATTGATAATGTCTTGGTTCATAATAGAAAAACAGAATTGACATTGAAAGGTTTGAACTAACGTAATGGTTTTAGCAGGTACTCCAATCCATTAAGTTTAATTTCATATAAGGTATGAAGTAACATTCCCAATTGCCCTTCCGGAAATCCTTTTTGATGATACCAAACCAGATAAGGTTCAGGTAGATCGCATAGGATTCGCCCCTGGTATTTACCATAGGGCATTCTCATTTTAGTAAGCTTAACTAATATTTCAGGATTCATTCCTTTTTCTTTTTACCAGCAAAGGTAATCAACTCAATTAATAATGAATCACACTAACAAAGTTTAAAATATAACTAAAAACAAGTATAAGTTAAAAATAAAACAAAAAGTATTGTTAGAGTTTTAAAATAAACATATATTGCAATGTGTTCAGATGAAATTGAATTTTGAATAAGTTGGGTCATTCTATCATTTAAAGCTGAATTTGGGGAAAGGAAGTTTTGTGAGTTAATGACCGAAAATTCGGTCCTGTGAATGGCAAATTAATAATCATAACAATATGATTGCACAAGCAGGAAATATAGGTGATGCAGTACGTTCTGATTGTTTTGTACGGCTTGAACTTAAAGAGCAGGGAGGTATTTGTGTTAATGTAAGAAGCAAAGTTAGTAAGCTATATGGCAATCAAATTAACAAACTATGTCGCGAGGTTTTAAAGTTTTTTGATGTAAGGCATGCTGTTCTCAGTATTGAGGACAAAGGAGCATTGCCTTTTGTGATTGCTGCACGTATTGAAGCAGCTATACATCAACTTATTATTACTGATCAAACGTATCTCACCAGTTTGGAAGATGGCAATAGTATCGCTACCCCACAAGATCACATTCGCCGCTCACGTTTATACCTTCCGGGAAACAACCCCAAGTTGATGCTAAATGCCGGCATTTATGGGGCTGATGGAGTAATTCTTGATTTAGAAGACAGTGTGGCTCCGGATAAAAAAGAAGAGGCACGTATCCTTGTGAGAAATGCTTTGCGATCAGTTAATTTTTACGGAGCTGAGCGTATGGTTCGCATTAATCAACTTGCTGCGGGCTTGGATGATATAGACTGGATTGCAAATGAAGGAGTCAATCTGATATTAATACCCAAATGCGAAAGTGCTGATGATATTCATCTTACAGAGGAAAGAATTCAACAAGTTAAAAAGGATAAGACCTTTCCTGTACATCTGATGCCAATAATTGAAAGCGCATTAGGAGTTCAAAATGCTTATGCAATTGCATCAGCATCAGAAAATGTAGTAGCTCTTGCCATTGGATTGGAAGATTACACCGCTGATATTGGAGCTCAGCGAACCAACGAAGCCAGAGAATCATTTTATGCCCGTTCAGCTGTTGTTAATGCGGCTAAAGCGGCAGGTAAACAGGCAATCGACTCTGTATTTTCTGATATTGAAGATATGGATGCCTTGACCAAAAACATAGCAGAATCCAAAGCTCTTGGATTTACCGGAATGGGATGTATCCATCCTCGACAGATTAGTTATATCAATCAGGGATATGCTCCCAATGATGCTGAAATTGAGAAAGCAAAGAAGATTGTTAATGCTTTTCAAATTGCTTTGGAGAATGGAAGTGGCGTGGTTGCTTTGGGTTCAAAGATGATTGATCCTCCGGTAGTAAAACGGGCACAGAAATTAATTGATATGGCTGTTCTAACCGGAAAGCTATCAAAAGACTGGAGGGAAGCTTATGTCGGATAAATTAGTAAAGAATGCTGCCGGACGTTGGATTCCTGAAATGGTAAATGGGGAGAAAGTCATTCCGTTTAAGGGAGTTGGGAAATATAAGCCTGAAGGAAATAAAATGGCACCCAGAATATCGTCATGTGCAGATTATCCTTTGGATGGAAATAAACAGGTTAAAAACCTGGAGGAAGCTTTGATAAGAGCCGGTTTAAAGGATGGTATGACTATTTCGACTCATCATCATTTCCGAAACGGTGATTTGGTTGCCAATATGGTGTTTGATGTAGCAAAGAAGATGGGAGTGAAGAACCTGCGTTGGTTTCCATCAGCCTCTTTTCCCTGTCATGATCATCTGATTCCCTATCTCGAAGATGGAACCATAAGTCATATAGAGGGAAGCATGAACGGGCCACTCGGCAAATTTTGCAGTGAAGGTAAAATGTCGAAGACAGCTGTTTTACGTTCTCATGGTGGTCGTTATCAGGCTGTTCAGGATGGAGAAGTGAAGATAGATATAGCTGTGATTGCAGCTTCGTGCGCTGATGCATTTGGTAATGCCAATGGTATTAATGGTGAATCAAACAGCGGATTGCTGGGTTTTGCATTAGCCGATTCGCAATATGCCGAAAAGGTGATTGTGGTAACAGATACCTTGGTACCATTTCCATGTGTTCCCTGGCAGATTCAAGGCAATTATGTTGATTTTACTGTTTTAGTTGATAAGGTAGGCATACCTGAAAAAATAGTGTCGGGAACAACACAGGTAACAAAAAGCCCTGATCGACTTCTTATAGCTGAGATGACTGCTAAATTCTGTGAGGTAACAGGCATCATTCATAATGGATTCTCATTTCAGGCAGGTGCTGGCGGAACAGCTCTATCCATAGGTATTTACTTTGGCGATATCATGCGTCGTAAAAACATTAAAGCACGTTTTGCCCGTGGCGGAAGTAATCAATACCTGGTAAATTTAATGGAAGAAGGATTGGTGGAATACATTATGGATGGTCAGACTTTTGATTTGGAAGGAGTTCGATCCATGCGCGAGAATCCGAATCATGTCTGGACAAGTCCTTTTACCAGCTATAACTATCATGGCAAGGGTAATTTTGCCGGACTGGTTGATGTAGTGATTTTGGGCGCTACCGAGGTTGATGTCAATTTCAATGCCAATGTGGTTACACACTCCGATGGTTACCTGATGCATGGTATCGGTGGATGGCAGAATTGTTTGTTCTCAAAAACGGTTATTCTACCGTTACCCTTGTTCCGCGATCGCATTCCTGTTATAGTTGATGAGGTAACTACACTTTGCGGACCCGGAGAATTGATAGATGTGATTGTAACAGAACGAGGTATTGCTATCAATCCATTACGAACTGATTTGATTGATAAGGTGAAAGGATCAGGTTTACCTGTTAAAACCATTCAACAACTAAAAGAAGAAGCAGAGCATATTTGTGGTAAACCCCAGCGGCCAAAGCCAAATGATAAAATTGTAGCGGCCATTAAATGGGTTGATGGAACCGTCATTGATGTGGTACATCAGGTGGCTGATCAATAATATTAAAGCAACAATTGAAAACAATTCTATTATCTAATTTATAAAAGTCTAACAGTCAATATTATGAATAAACGAACCATAGTTACAATGCCAGGCGACGGAATCGGACGCATTGTTTTGGATCAGGCAATAAGAGTTTTAAGTGCAGCAGGCTTTGATGCCAATTATGTTGAAGGTGATATTGGTTGGGAATTTTGGTGTAATGAGGGCAATCCGCTGCCGGAAAGAACTATTAAGTTACTCGAAGAACATAAAATAGGGTTGTTTGGTGCCATTACATCTAAGCCAAAAGACGAAGCCAGTGCTGAATTAAATGCTGATTTACAGGGTAGAGGGTTGGTTTATAAAAGCCCCATAGTGGCACTTCGTCAGCATTTTAAAATGGATATTTGCTTACGACCTTGTAAAACATATAAAGGTAATCCGTTGAATTTTATCCGAAGAGGTGCTAACGGTGAGGTGGAAGAACCAATGGTTGACGTACCTATTTTTCGTCAGAATACAGAAGGGTTGTATGGAGGAGTAGAATGGAGTGCTCCCAATGGAATTGTTTATGAGGCTTTGATGACACACCCTCAGTTTGTTAAGAATTTTGGAAGTACGCCTAAAGAAGAATTATCGGTTTCAACCCGCATTTTTACCAAACATGCTACGGAACGCATTCTTCGGGCTGCTTTTGAGCATGCCCGGAAGTATGGATATAAATCGGTTACGGTTTGCGAAAAACCCAACGTGATTCGCGAAACATCAGGAATGATGTATAAAATGGCACAACAACTTCAAAAGAATGATTACCCGGAAATAGAACTGTGGAATACAAATATTGATGCCCAAATGATGTGGTTGACCAAGAATCCTGAAACTTATGGAGTGATGGTGGCTGGCAACATGTTTGGCGATATTCTTTCCGATGGTTTTGCTGGATTGATTGGTGGTTTAGGATTTGCCTGCAGTGCTCAAATGGGAGAGAGTGGAGTGGCTGTTTTTGAACCAACACATGGCTCTGCCCCAAAATATGCCGATTACCAAAGATCAATTGTGAATCCTGTTGCAATGATTGAATCAGCTTGTATGATGCTCGATTATATTGATGAAGGGGCAATGGCAGAGAAAATCCGTAAAGCTATTGCTGCAGTGATTGAAGAAGGAAAAGTTCGCACTTATGATATGCTTAAGATGCCAGGAAAGCCTGATGTTATTGATAAAGGTGCGGCTACAACTGAACAAATGGCAGATGCTATAATAGCTAAATTATAATTGAAAAACAGAAGTAATGGATACTCATAATGAGGTGCTAAAACTCTGGCCTGAGTTAGACTGGATAAAAAATGAGGAACTGCGCTCGAAGGTTACCAAAACCTGGGAATTGGCATTGGAGCGAAGTGTGCTATCTGCAGATGATTTGAATATCATTCCTTTTACTCTTTTGTGTGGTCCGGATTTGAAAGTAACATTTATGGATCATAAGAAGGCAGTGGTTCATATAGCCTACGAAAGTGGTTTGAAGATGAATCAATTCTTCAAAGATGAACTACCTGTTGATATGGATGTGCTGGTTTCAGGAGCTATTCTGGCTGATGTGGGTAAACTTTTGGAATACGAACTGGATGAAAAAGGAAAAGCTGTTCAGGGAATGTATGGCAAATACCTTCGTCATCCTTTTTCGGGTGTTTCGCTTGCCGAAGAATGTAAGGTGCCTGCCGAAGTTTGCCATATCATTGCAACCCATGCCGGAGAGGGTGACATGGTAAAAAGATCGACAGAAGCCTACGTTGTTCATCATGCCGACTTTATGACCTTTTTGCCATTTAAGAGCCGACTAAAAAAAGCCAATAGTTAATGATTAATAATCAATTATTAATGAAGGAACTGAATGAGTTTACGACTAACAACTATTAATTAACCATTATTCATGACTATCATAGAAAAAATATTAGCGAATCATGCCAATAAAACCTCGGTAGTACCGGGAGATATTGTTGACATTGAAATTGATGTTCGTCTGGCCCGTGATTTTGGAGGCGCTAATGTGGTGAAAAATCTTAAAGATAATGGTTTGCGATTGGCAGATCCTCAAAAGACGTTTTTCACTTTCGACTGTAATCCCACCGGGTCGGATCAGAAATATGCTGCTAATCAGCAGTTATGTCGGCAATATGCACGAGAGGAGAGAGTTGGCGTTTATGATATCAACAGTGGTATCGGAACGCATCTGGCTATTGATAAGGGGATGGCAATACCCGGTTCAACACTTGTATCCACTGATTCGCATGCCAATATACTGGGGGCTATCGGTGCCTTTGGTCAGGGTATGGGTGACAGGGATATTGCTGCAGCCTGGGCTAGGGGATCAGTTTGGTTTAAAGTGCCCGAATCTGCTAAGATTGAATTAACAGGTAAGCGACCTCCTTATATTTCAGCCAAGGATATTGCCTTGAATCTTCTTAAGAGATTCGGAGCTAATTCGTTGCTCGGTTTATCGGTTGAGATAGTCGGTAAAGTGGCTGATCAATTGACATTGGATGAAAGGATTACTATTTCTTCTATGGCTACTGAAATGGGAGCAATAGCTATATTTTTTACTCCATCAGAGAAAGTTTTAGAACATATTAAAGAAAGAAGAGGTGAGTCTGTATCTCAAGTCTCTGCTGATGAGGATGCTCAATATTCATTAGTAGAAAAAATCGACGTATCCGAGTTTTATCAGGCAATTGCATTACCGGGTAAGCCTCATGATGTGGTATCTGTAAAAGAGGTTCAAGGAACTAAAATAGATTCTGTTTTTATCGGTAGCTGCACTAATGGCAGAATGGAGGATTTGCGAGTAGTTGCCAAGATTTTGAATGGTAAGAACATAGCTCCCGGAATTGTATTGAAGATTGTGCCATCCACAGATGAGATCTGGAATACCTGCATGGAAGAAGGCCTGATAAAGATTTTTAAAGAAGCTGGTGCTTTGGTTGGGAATGCAGGTTGTGCAGGCTGTGCCAGTGGTCAGGTTGGGCAAAACGGCCCAGGAGAGAAAACTGTAAGTACAGGCAATCGTAATTTTGCCGGAAAGCAGGGTAAAGGCGAAGTGTATCTGGCATCGCCTGCCGTTGCTGCAGCTTCAGCAGTTGCAGGTCATATTACTACTCCTTCATTACTACCTGCCGAACCGAGCGTGTTTAAACCATCGTCGGAATTAAAATACCAAATCACTGTAAGGGAAGAAAAAACAGCATTAAAGCCATTGATCCTGGAAGGTAAAGTATGGTTGATTGATGAAGATAACATCGATACGGATATGATTTTTCATAATCGATACCTGGCCATTACAGATATTGATCAAATGGGGCAATACACTTTTGACAACCTGAAAGAATGGGAAGATTATGCCCAGAAATCGGAAGCCGGTGATATTGTTATTACAGGTAAGAATTTCGGAGCAGGGAGTTCGCGTCAACAGGCAGTAGATTGCTTTAAGTCGCTGGGAAACTTATGTGTTCTGGCCAAATCATTTGGGGCTATTTATGAGCGTAATGCCATCAATGCAGGGTTCCCGGTATTAAATTATAATGACTTATCAGAACTGGAACTGGAAAACAGAGATGCCATCAGAATTGATTTGGAAAAGGGACAAATTACCAATTTGAAGAATAATAAGATGATGATGATTCGGCCTTTCTCTGAAGTTCAAATGAAGATTTATCAGAAAGGAGATTTGTTAGCTATTGATATGTAGAAATAAAATTTGAATCTGCTGAAAGCTATTAGCTGTAGGCCATAAGCTTAAAATGTATGTCAGGAAGAACATTTGTTGAAAAGATATTTGATGCGCCTCAGGGATCAATCGTATTTAAGAAGCCTGATATTGTATTGTCGCATGATAATACAGCTGCCATTGAGAAGATATTCAGGAAGATGGGTGGCAATCAACTGAACGATCGAGATCAGTTGATGGTGGTTCTCGACCATAATGCACCACCAACGAATGCCAAACTGGCAAATGACTATCAGCAAATCAGAACATTTGTATATCAAAACAAGGTTCGAAAATTTCATGATGCAGGAAATGGTATCTGTCATCAGATGATGGCTGAATATGCATTGCCAGGCATGTGTATCGTGGGTAGTGATAGTCATACTTGCACAGCCGGAGCGTTTAATGCTTTTGCCACGGGTATCGATCGTACTGAGGCAGCAGGTTTGTGGAAACAGGGCGAGACGTGGTTCAGAGTGCCCGAGTCGATAAAGATTACCCTGAACGGTAAACTACCACAAGGTGTTTTTGCCAAAGATGTGGCTTTGTACATTATTGGTATGATCGGTTCTGCCGGTGCTGATTATATGTCGATTGAATATCATGGTGAGGGTATCCGTAATTTAACTATTGCTGACCGGATGACTATAGCGAATCTTGCCTCGGAGATGGGAGCCAAAAATGCTGTTTTTCCTTTCGATGAGGTATTATCAGAATTCCTTGAAGAAGATAAGGAAGGAGTCTGGGCTGATGAAGATGCTGTTTATACAAAAGAGATTACACTTCAACTGGATGAGTTATTCCCGGTAGTGGCATGCCCTCACCATGTTGATAATATTAAAAGTGTGGATGAGGTGGCAGGTACCGAGGTGCAGCAGGCATTAATAGGAACATGCACGAACGGACGAATTGAAGATCTGCGTGAAGCAGCATTGATACTTAAAGGCCAATGTGTACCCGATGGCTTTCAGCTATTGATAATACCTGCCTCAAGAGCAATTTACCGACAAGCTAACAAGGAAGGGCTCATTGATATTTTTATGGAAGCGGGTGCCAATGTTTTGTCACCATCATGTGGTCCTTGTTTAGGAACGGGTCAAGGTATTCCGGCTGATGAAGTTACTGTTATCAGTACTGCCAATCGTAACTTCTTAGGGAGAATGGGAAATAAGAATGCATCTATCTATTTGGCATCACCAGCCACAGTTGCTTTATCTGCCATTCATGGGCGCATCTTATCTCCTATGAGAAAGAAAAATCATAAGTTTTCGTATGAGAAAAAAGAAGCTTCTACCATAGCAATAAAGAAAAATGATAATCGAAGAATTAATGGAGTTTGGGCATACCAGGATGCAGATAATCTGAATACTGATCAGATGTTTACAGGTAGTTTGACCTATGAGATTAACAGTTCTGAACCTGAAAAGATAGCGCCTTATTTATTTCGCGATTTTGATGAATCGTTTGCTGCAACAGTGCAAGAAGGTGACATCATGATATGCGGGGCAAATTTTGGATGTGGCAGTTCACGCGAGCATCCATCAGTAGGCTTGAGGTATGTTGGTATTAAAGCCATCATTGTAAAATCAGTATCACGTATTTTCTTCCGCTCAGCTGTTAATCAGGGATTACCTATCATCGTTTTACCCAAAGCAGTGGAAGCATATCAAAAAGGAGATGAGGTGGAAATTGATTTTAAAGCAGGTAGAGTAGTAATAAATGGACTGAATTACACCTTTGCACCACTTCCTGATAAATTGATGGAAATACTAACCAATGGAGGTTTAGTTAATTCACTTAGTATGTCAAAAACAAGAAATTAAGAAATATAAAAACATATAACATGTACGGAATAAAAGAAGCACTTAAAGAATTAGGAATCGAGAAGATTAACAATGGTATTTGCACAGGTACCGAATGGATACAAACAAATGGAGATGTGATTACCAGTAATTCCCCGGCAGACGGAGAACAAATTGCTGGCATTAAACAGGCCACAAAAGAAGAGTATGATCATGTTATTCAGACTGCACAAAAGGCATTTAAAGACTGGAGGATGGTGCCGGCACCCGTTCGGGGTGAGTTGGTTCGACAGATTGGGCTTGAGTTGAGAAAACACAAAGAGGCTTTAGGTAAGCTGGTTTCTTATGAGATGGGAAAGATCTATCAGGAAGGTCTGGGCGAAGTTCAGGAAATGATTGATATCTGTGATTTTGCAGTGGGGCAGTCCCGACAATTATATGGTTCAACCATGCATTCCGAAAGATCGAAACACAGAATGTACGATCAATATCATCCCCTCGGAATTGTAGGTGTGGTTTCGGCATTTAACTTCCCTGTTGCTGTTTGGGCATGGAACGCTATGATTGCTTTGGTTTGTGGCGATGTGGTAGTTTGGAAACCTTCATCTAAGGTAATGCTTTGTGCCATTGCTGTTCATAAAATAGTGCAGAAGGTATTAAAGGAAAACAATATTCAGGAAGGTGTATTGAATCTGGTGGCAACCGGATCGAAATATCTGGGAGATGAATTGTTTAGCGACAGAAATATCCCATTAATCTCTTTTACTGGATCAACCCGCATAGGAAAGAGAGTTGGTCGTTTAGTGGGTGAACGACTAGGGAAATACATATTAGAACTGGGTGGAAATAATGCCATTATTGTTACCCCTGACGCTGATCAGGAGATGGCTTTACGTGCAATCGTATTTGGAGCTGTTGGAACCTGTGGTCAACGATGTACTTCTACTCGCAGAATCATTATTCATGAATCGGTTTATGAATTGATGAAGGAAAAGCTGATCAGTGTTTATAAGAGCATTCATATTGGTCATCCATTGGATTCAAAAACGCTGGTTGGACCAATGATCGATAAGGGGGCTGTTCAAACTTATCAGGATGCCATTGAAAAGGTAAAAGCTGAAGGAGGGACCATTCTTTACGGAGGAGATGTGTTGAGTGGTAAGGAATATGAATCAGGATGCTATGTAGTGCCTGCTATTGCTGAGGCTCAGAACCACTATCAGATTGTACAGGAAGAAACCTTTGCTCCGCTATTGTATTTGCTTAAATATAAGGATATGGATGAAGCCATTGCTCTTCATAATGGTGTGCCTCAAGGATTATCATCCGCCATCTTTTCAAGAAATATGCTTGAAACAGAACGTTTCCTGTCTCATGAAGGATCGGATTGTGGTATTGCCAATGTAAATATTGGAACATCGGGTGCTGAGATTGGTGGTGCTTTTGGAGGTGAAAAAGATACAGGTGGTGGTCGTGAATCGGGTTCTGATGCCTGGAAAGCTTATATGCGTCGACAAACCAATACCATCAACTATAGTACTGATTTGCCTTTGGCGCAAGGGATAGAGTTCAATATCTAGGTTTAAGTCCGATGTCCGAAGTTGAAAGGTTTAAGTGGAAAGTTAACATGCCGAATGCGGACTCTCAACTTCGAGCTATTAAAAAAAATAACATAAAATAGTATATCATGAAACTGGGAATTCTCAAGGAAGGTAAGATACCGCCTGATAAGCGGGTCCCTTTAACGCCTCAGCAATGTAAAACACTGTTGAATTTATATCCAAAACTAAGCATTGAAGTTGAATCAAGTCAGATTCGATGTTTTACTGATGATGATTATCGTCGTCAGGGAGTTACTGTAAAGGAGGATATTAGTAGCTGTGATTTCTTTATGGGTGTAAAGGAAGTGCCTGTTGAGAATCTCATAAAAGAGAAGTCATATTTATTTTTCTCTCATACAATTAAAAAGCAGGAACATAACCGGAAACTATTACAGACAGTTTTGGATAAGCATATTCGTTTGATTGATTACGAGTTGCTTACTGATAAAAAAGGGATGCGATTATTAGGCTTCGGAAAATATGCAGGTTTGGTAGGAGCATACAATGCATTATTGACTTATGGCAATCGTTATGGCTTTTACCATCTTAAACCGGCCCATCAATGCACGGATAAGGTAGAATTGTTGAAGGAACTGAAAAAGGTTCAGCTACCTCCAATCAAAATAGCCATTACAGGTAGTGGTCGAGTGGCTGGGGGCGTAATTGAGATTATGGAGGAATTGGGAGTAAGGCGCTTGTCGGTAGAGGAATATCTGAATAATCAGTACAATGAGTTATGCTACGTGCAATTATATCCCGGTGAATATAATCTTCATAAGGGAATGGCTGATTTTGACCTGTTCCATTTTTTCAGACATCCTAAAGAGTATAAAGGTAATTTTAAACGTTTTTGTAAACATACCGACATGCTCATTTCTGCAGCATACTGGGATCCACAGGCACCTGTTTTATTTACCATGAATGATATGCGTGAAGATGATTTTAAAATCAGGGTGATTGCCGATATAACATGTGATATAGGTGGTTCAATTCCTTCCACCATAAGGGCGTGCCGAATTGGAGATCCCTATTACGATTTCAATCCCTTTACCATGAATGAGGAACCTGCTTTTTCATCAGAGAGTAACGTAACCATGATGACAATCGATAACCTGCCCAATGAGTTACCCAAAGATGCATCGCGGGAATTTGGTAGTCATCTTTTGAATAGAATTATGGATTTTATTATTAAAGCAGACAGAGAAGGAGTGATAGAACGAGCAACTATTGCAGAAGACGGAGAACTGACTGAGAGATTCAAATATCTGGAGGATTTTGCCTCAAGTCGTAAACATCATCATACATAAAAACAAGGCGTATGCAGCACATACTTATAATAGGAGCGGGGCGATCTGCCATTGCGTTGATAAATTACCTGGAAAATTATGCATCTGATAATAACTGGCAAGTAACTGTTGTTGATAAGGATATCTCCAATATTCAGGGACAGGTAAGTAGTGATACAAATATTCTCAGGCTTGATCTGTTTGATGCTGAACGTTTGGTTAAAGAGGTAAGAAACAGCAGTGTGGTGGTTTCATTATTGCCAGCCCGTTTACATTCGGTAGTGGCTAAAGTATGTGTTGAGGAAGGAAAATCTCTTTTTACAGCTTCCTATGAATCGGAGGAAATAAAGAGTATGGAAGATAAGGTGAAGGAAAAAGGATTGTTGTTTTTGAATGAAGCAGGACTTGATCCGGGAATTGATCATATGTCTGCCATGCAGATACTGGACAGAATTAAGGCTGATGGATATGAGTTGAAAGCCTTTGAATCTTTTACAGGCGGATTGGTTGCTCCGGAATCGGATGATAATCCCTGGCATTATAAATTCTCATGGAATCCACGTAATGTTGTGGTGGCAGGGCAGGGTGGAACAGCTAAGTTTATTCAGGAAGGAAAATATAAATATATTCCCTACAACCGTTTGTTTCGTCGCACCGAAATAATTGAAATTGATGGGTATGGTAAGTTTGAAGGGTATGCCAATCGTGATTCGCTTAAATACATAGAAAAATATAATCTGCAGGATATTCCTACCATATATCGTGGCACCCTTCGTCGACCCGGATTTTGCAGGGCCTGGAATGTGTTTGTTCAACTGGGCATTACCGATGACTCATTCGAAATGGATTTGGCAGATGGAATGACCTACCGCGATTTTATCAATTCGTTTCTTTATTATCATCCGTCCGATTCTGTTGAAACAAAGTTATATCATTACATGCACATCGATCAGGATTCGGATATAATTGAAAGGTTAGATTGGCTGGAAATACTGAAAAACAAACCAATTGGACTAAAAAAAGCAACTCCTGCGCAGGTGTTGGAAAAGCTTTTGACAGAGAAATGGGTTCTGCATCCAAACGAGAAGGATATGGTGGTGATGTGGCATAAATTTTTATACCGTATGGATGGAGATGAAAAAGATACTTGTCTGACATCTTCACTTGTGGTTGAAGGGCAAAATAACGTGCGCACTGCCATGGCAAAAACCGTGGGACTACCCCTGGCAATTATCGTCAGGCTTTATCTTGAAGGTAAAATCAAACTCTCCGGAGTACAAATACCAACCGTTAAGGAGATATACGAACCGGTTTTGCAAGAATTAAAAGAATATGGAATTAATTTCCAGGAAAAGATTATTGATGATTGTAAATAGGATGATTAAACCTAAATGTAATCGTTATTTTATTTTTTAGGTTGAAGATCATGTTGATAAATCCAATTAATAACACAATATGAATTACAATAGTTTTTTGCGGGTTTAATTGTAAGACTTTCGTCCGGTGATTGCAGCTGGTAGTTTTTATCTATGGTCAAACAGTCACCTGATAGTTTTTTATTAGGATCATGATGGTCTATCAATTCAGAAACTAAATCTTTTAGTTCTTGCAGCTCAGTTGTATTGATTGTATAGGCTAATTTTTTTCTATCAATGGCATCTTTATAACTTACCGAATAAGTTGTATCGTTATTGACTTTACGAATAAGTAAGGTGCTTTTTCCAAGATAAGAAGCGGTATATCCTCCATGATGCTCTATGATAATTGTGATTCTATCAGAAGTGAAAATTGCATCCAGTTTTTGTTTCATACCAGACGAGGAATTTTGAATTAGGCAAAACCCCCAGCTTATCAATGCTGTCAGCGTAATAAAGTAGTTAATAGCTTTCCACTTCATAACGGATGTGTAGTTGAAATTTGTACAATAAATGTACTAATTAATTGAATAGGAATTAAATGTTTTGACGTTGATTATTAACTGATATGAAAGAAGTTGTGTTGAGATTATAATACAAAAAATCCGCTTCTGACTTTTCAAAAGCGGATTTTTCGGATAAATGTAATTATATAGTCTATACGTCCAGTTCTCTTGTAACAGCAATTGCCGCAATAGTTCCATCTGCCACAGCAGTGGTTATCTGACGGTATTTCTTACTTCGTATATCACCAATGGCGTAGACGCCATCCAGACTGGTCATCATATCTTCATTAGTGGTAATATAACCCCAATCATCAGTTGCCAGATCACCATCCAGGAAGTCGGTATTTGGTTTCATTCCAACAAAAATAAAAACACCATCGCCTTGTAAGGTATTTGTCTCACCGGTTTTGAGGTTCTCGGTTTTTACAAACATCTTGTTACCATTCTTCTCAAATCCTCGAGGTTCAGTGTCGAATACGAAGTTTATTTTAGGATTGGCAAAGGCTTTCTCCTGTGCTTCTTTATTGGCCTGAAGTTTATCAAACTGATGAATAATGGTGATCTTTTTTGCAAATTTTGAGATGAAGTCAGCTTCTTCGATAGCTGTGTTACCTCCACCTATTACAATCACATCCTTATCATTGAAATACTTGGCATCGCAGGTAGCACAATATGAAATACCGTTACCTTTCAACTCCTTTTCGCCCGGTACATTCAAATAGCGTGGTGAAGCACCAGTTGCCAGAATAATCTTTTTGGCATGAATGGTTTCATATTCGTCAACCACAACGGTTTTATTCTTCAAATCTACTTTAGCCACATCAACGGCTACCTTATATTTTGTTCCGCAAATTTTGGTTTGCTCCGACATGTAATGTGCCAGCATATAACCAGGCTGAGGATCAACAAAACCAGGGTAATTCGATATTTTGTGAGTGGTAGAAATCTGACCACCGGGTAACTGTATGTCAACCAAAGCGGCCTTAATACGAGCCTGACAAAGGTATAATCCAGCTGTTAGACCTGCAGGGCCACCACCTAAGATCAGTACTTCATATTCCGATACTTTTGGCTGAATTTTTCCTTTGATTTCTGCCACTTTCTCGTGATGAATCAAAGCATCCAGGTTTTTAACCAAATCAGAACGTTTGATACCGCCCGTTAATTTATCACCAACCAGTTTTCCATCTTCATAAAAGATAACTGTAGGAGAGCCGTTTACCTCAAGGCTTTCGGCAAGTTCTCTGTTTTCCTGGCGGAAGATCTTTACAAACTTTATTTCGTCGCCATACAGATTTGAAAGATTTTCAAATTTTGGGGCCAAGGCTTCGCATGGAGGGCATTCGGTAGAGTAAAAATCAACAGCTACTTTACCACCATTAATTACCTCCTGATCAAATTCTTTTTGGGTAATTTCCTTCATCTGTTCAAATA
The DNA here is from genome assembly GCF_050589785.1 of Carboxylicivirga caseinilyticus. Taxonomy (NCBI): domain Bacteria; kingdom Pseudomonadati; phylum Bacteroidota; class Bacteroidia; order Marinilabiliales; family Marinilabiliaceae; genus Carboxylicivirga; species Carboxylicivirga caseinilyticus. The sequence goes on from NZ_JBNGOX010000003.1 coordinate 108,282, forward strand.
TTTATTTCTGAGTATAATCCAATTCCTAATTCTAATAATTCCTGAACGGGTCGGCAGTCAGGCGAATTTATTTTGCCAGTTCTGTTCTTGGCAATAGCAGTACAACCACCACCACATGCCAGCCTTACAGCGCAATTGCTGCATTCAGTAATAGACAAAACATCACGTTCTTCCCATTCCTCAATTTTTTCCTCATTGAGTTGTATTTCAGGATAAAATGTTCCTAATTCATCACCTTCATTTCCAACAGTTGCAGTACAGGAATAAATTTTACCTGTGTAATCAAATGCCCATTCTGTTTTGGTTCCTGTACACGAATCAAACAATGGGTTAGGCAGTTCACCATTTTCAAAAATGAACTTTGAAATGGAGAAGGCAGGTTTGTGAAACTCCAATGTTTCAGGATTTTCTTTGATGATCTTATAGATCTCCTGGTACATTTCGATGCGTGAAAACAATCGCTTATTATTGGTCTGACAATGATGTAATTCGTAATTACGACCTAAAGCTGTTTTGAAAAGAGGACTTTTTGTCCATCCTTTTGCAATGGCATATCTTGCGAAATCAGGCAAATTATGAACGTTTTCTTTGTCGATAATCATTCGCAGGTTTACCGGTATCTGATTCTTCAGCAATGCATCAATACCATCTGAGATTCGTTCAAAACTACCTTTGCCTCCGCGTAACATACGACGTGCGTCATGAACCTCCTGAGTTCCGTCAACTGTTACCTGTATCTCCCGTATCCTTCCTTTTTTCAGTGCCTCAATGAAATCAATTAGATTGTAACCATTCGTTACAACAGCAATGTCCAATTCTCTTTTATTGGCTTCACTTATGATTCGTTCGATACTCTCTTTCTTAACAGCGTTGTTCAGTAATGGCTCACCACCAAAAATGGTAATGTATTTTCTACGATGAGCAAACTGATGGTCAACGTATTTGAAAAAAGCATCAATCACTTCGTTTTTTACTGTTTCGTTCGGATTGGTATATTCATCCTGAAAACAGTACGAACAGTTGAAGTTACATGCATACCAGGGCGTGAAAAATAATTGCACTTCATCTTCATCCCGGTCATCTATAAAATCAAGGTATTTGCTTTTAAAGAGTTGTTCTTCTTTTTGAAGATCAACAAGGTAACCTTTTTCGATAAATTCACTCAGGTTGTCGCTTGATTGTTCCTTGAAAGCTTTTGCTTCATGAGGTTCAAGAACATCAGCATTACCTGAAAGCGGATTTACGATAAAGTAATTATCGGAATCGGCAATTTTTGAAAATATATTATGTTTGGAGAATTCCATTTTTGATAATTTGGTTAAACAGGACCGACCTGCAGAACAAGCCGGCCCCGATTAAATTAGTCGTGACAACCCGCAACTATTTTCGAGTTTTTAGCACAACATTGTGCTACTTTGTTGTCACTCTTCTTAGCTTTCTTAACTAACGACTTCATTTGTTATTAAATTAAGGAATTAAAAATCAACCACAACACTTCTTACGTCCGGCAATAGTAAAGCTCACCACTTGTATGTGACCTTTGGGATAAGGTTTTGACTCTTCAATAATTTCGATATCAACAAACCCAACCTTTTTTAAGGTGTTCAAATAATCTTCTTTGGTGGTAGCTCCTGCCCAGCATTCAGCAACAGCCTGAGGATCGTTTCTGTACTCTACCGGTACCTCGGCAGTAGCATAAATATCGCTTACTACAAAACGACCACTGTTTTTAAGAATTCGTTCCACCTCGCTCCATACCTTGAATTTATCTTTAGCATGGTTGATGGTACAATTGGATATAATCAAATCAACTGTAGCCGAATCTACTTTAATATCTTCCAATTCTGATTTACGAAATTCAGCATTGCTAACACCCAGTTTTGCTGCATTCTTTTCTGCTTTTTTAAGCATGCCTTCTGATACATCAATACCAATAGCCAAACCGTATTCACCTACTTCCTGAGCCAGTCTGATAACGTCGGTACCACGACCGCTGCCCAGGTCAACACAAACTTCTCCGGGTTTTGCTTTTGAATATTCAATGGCTGATCCGCATGAAAGACAACAGTTTCCTTCAGCCAGTTCTGAATATCTGATTTCAATTTTCTGAGTATTCATATGAATATTTTTAATATTTACTGATCGTTGAGAAACGATAAAAGATGTAAGTGTTACGGATGTTGTAATTTACAATATTCTTTCTTTAATAGAATAAGAATAGAATCGTTTCTGCTTAATTAATATTGTTTTTAAATAGGTGTTTAAGCCGATTGCTGATGTTTTTCAATCTTTTTCAATAAGAATTTTTGAGTTTTGATACCAACAAAACGGTCAACCTCCTTGCCATCTTTAAATAAAATAAGAGTAGGTATATTTCTTACTTTATATTTGGCTGCAATGGGCTGATGATTATCTACATTGACCTTAGCTACTTTGGAACTAGAATCAAGTGATTCAGCAACCTCGTTTAATACAGGAGACATCATTTTACAGGGTCCGCACCAGGGTGCCCAAAAATCAACTAAAGTGACTCCTGATCTGATATGTGTCTTGAAATTTTTATTGTCTAATATTCTGATTTTTGAACTGGCTGGTGTGTCAGGCATATTTTTCATCTTTTTGTAGTTGATTGCTACATAAATGATTAAAATCAAAACAACCGCGCCAATAATTATTAAAGTTGTACTCATTCTTTTTCAGTGTTTAATGCAGTTAAGGTATGATGCTTCAGTTTACGATCTTTAACAACCAAGGGAGTTACAGGTACTTTTGATTTGGAGTTGAATATCATATCGTGTCCAACACAAAGCCCCATCATAATATTAAGTTCGGTTTTATTCTGAGACAGAAAATCGGCCTGACCAGCAGGATTACACGATATACCTTTATAACCTGGAACCAAATCATCAAACTTAACCTTGCCTAGTTTACAATTAGCCTTAGCCACTTCAATATTATTCAAGGTTAGGATTTGTTCCAATGATTCTGCCTGTTTTTCAAATGCAATACAATTAGCAATTCCAACTTTTTTAATTCCTGCTTCATGGCAATAGGCAATGATTTCGCTTACTCTGTCTATTTTAGGATTGAGTGAATCTTCAGCAATTTTCAAAATAGCTTTATCTTCCTCGTTATATAATTTTGTGTATTCCTGACTTTCCATTCTATTAATATTAGCTGCTATTCCTCGTTACCTTGAAAATGGTAGATTAATAATACATCAACCTATATTTGTAATTTACATTCCTGGTATTCGGGGAATATTTTTAAGTTTTGTATTCTTAAAGTAAAATCCCCATGCTTTTTTCAGCCAATGACCTACAATTGGCATCATTATCATGGTTTCTTTTTTGTCGGTTCTGGATACATAAGCCGCACCGTCGCCGGAGTCCATTACACAAATAATGCTTATTTTATCGGTATAGACTTTGGTTTTTCCTGTTCCTAATATTTGCTGGTGTACATTATATGCCGCTACATCAGCCATTATTTCAGCCATATGACCTTGTTTTGCAGCCCATTTGGGTCCTATCATATCAGCAGAATCACCAATGGCATATATATTTTCGTATCCTTCAACCTGACAGGTAGGATGTGTTTTTACAAAACCTGATTCAGTTAAAGGAAGATTAGAACTCTGAAGAACCGAGTGACCTGATCCGCCAGCAATAAAAATAATTAAATCGCTTTCAAGCTTTTTTTCGCCTTCAAACAGGATTTCACCTTTATTAAAGCTAAGTATTTTCTTTCCTACGTGTTGGTTGATTTTATAACGTTGAAAGAATTTTGTCAGATTACCATAGGCTTTGGCTCCCATCTTTTTACCTGGTTCAGCCATTGGAGCAAAGAAATTGAGCTCAAATGAGTCCAACAAACCTTTTTTCTTCAAATAGGTACTGATATTAAATAGTAATTCAAAGGCTGGTCCACCTCTTACAACTGTTCCTTTTTCATCTTTTGGATTACCACCGAATCCTATTGCAATTTTACCATTACCTCGTTGTACCAGTTTTTCTAATTCGTCCTTAATTTCAAGGGCTTGTTCAGGTGCTCCGCAAATAGATAAAGTATTTTCAATTCCCTGAGCTTTTACTTTGTGCATTCCTAAAGCTATAAACAAGTAATCGTAACTTATTTCACTATTCTGTAGTTGTACTTTGTTGTTTGTAGGGTCGATTTGAACAACCGGATCAATAATTAATTCAAAACCATGCTTTTTTTGAAGCTTTTTGAGTTTGACAGAACTGTTATCAAAACTAATTCCGTTAACAGGTATCCAGATTGAAATTGGATAAACAAAGAAATAATCCCGGTTGGAAACCAATGTTACTTTATATCCTTTTTCTCTAAGTTTAATTGCTGCTTCAACACCTGCAATACCTCCTCCGAGCACTACAAAATGTTTATCTGAGTTTGTTCTCATAGTTTTGTTTTTAACAAAAGGTACAAACGAATTTTAATTATTTCCACCGTCGGAGTGGATGAAATAAATGGTTTGACAAAAATATCGGATGTCTTTTTGTTAAACGAAAAATGTCAATAGTCAGATGGTGGTGGTTAGGGTATAATATGACAGGTTTTTTACTATCAAACTATATTTTTATAAAAAAATGGAGTAAGGTGTCTTTGAGGATGCGATAAAACGACATGAAAATTAATGAATTAGGTATTTTATATTGATTGTAAACAAAAAGGGTGTTCGATTAGTGAACACCCTTCCTGGAACTATTTTAATAAAACATTAAATACTTTTCATAATTTATAAGTCATTGTTTGATTGAAAGTATTTGATTTTGCTATTCCATAAGAATACTAATTTAGCTTCCTGCTTTAATTATCTTAAAATGGATTTGATTATCTATAACCAAAAAGTAAATACCTACCGGCAAATGACTCATATCATAACTGTATTGACACGTATTTGGTTCCATTTTTTCTAACTGTTTTCCTCTCGTATCAAAAATTTCAAAACAACTTTTATTGTTTGGTAAGGTAATATTCAATATTGTTTTTACGGGATTAGGAAATGGTACCTTTAAAAGCTTATTGTTTCGTTCAATGTTAGTTGATAAGCAATTATCACCAACCGTATAACTAAATGTTTTGGTAACTGACATACCTCCGGCATAGGCAAATTTACAAGCCAGTTGCAGCACTGCTCCTTCAGTCTGTCCTGACAAAGAAGTGCTAAACACTCCATTGTTATTTACCATCGGAGTTTCGACAAAGCCAGAAGTAGTATTCCACAGATAGGCTACCACACCATCTTTTTTATCCAATAGTTCAAACGATACTGTAACATCCGATCCTGAAGTTGAGAAACTGTAGTTATACCCAACTGAGAAAGTGCCTTGAGAAGCATCGGCAGACATTCCTGAACACCCATTATTTGTACTTTCCGAAGTGGTTGCATTTAATACTAAAGGGCTGTTATTAGCTTCATTACCTGCATTATCTGATGCTGTTACAGAGAAAGAATAAGCTGTACTGGCTGAAAGTCCGGTTACATCGTATGCTAATTCAACTCCGGACTCGCCGGTTACAGTTTTGGTTGTGCCATCATAACTTATTGTATAAACAACTGAACCTGAATTGTCACTTGCACTAAGGAGCAATTCAACGCTTGATTGTGTCACCTCTCCAACAACAGCATTAAAATTAGTAGGTATTTCATTATCCGGTTCACAATTATCTCCTACAATGTATGAGATGTATTTTGTAACTGCCAGACCTCCCGCAAAAGCAAATTTACAAGCCACAATAATAGTTGATCCGGGTGACTGACCTGTAAGTACGGTGGCAAATGTTTTACCTTCAACATGATTCATGCTTTTTTCTGAGAAAGGATCTTGAGTCCACAGGTATGCCACCACACCAATTTTATCATCATACAATTCACAGGTGATGGTAACATCTGTACCGACTGTTTCGAAGGTAAATTTATAACCTACTTCAAATGAGCCTTGTTGGGCTTCAGCTGAAGTTTCGGTGCAGGATCGAACTGCCAGATAGGACACATTAACGACCTGAGATTCACTAATAGCACCACCATCATCTGTTGCTATGGCGGTCAGGGCATAATCACCTACGTTACTGGTCCATTGAATAGAATATGGAGCCGTATGGTCAGTGCCAATCAACACATCATTCTGGTAAAAGTCGACCTGCTGAATAGTGCCATCTAAATCACTTGCACTGGCAGATATGGTAATTTCTTCTCCTTCTGGATAGAACGAGCCATCAGCAGGTCCAGTAATTGATATGGTTGGAACAATATTCTCAGAGCTGCTAACGATCACCAATACTTCATCGCTTGATACACGCATGTCTGGATTGCTCACTTCAAGTTTAAAACGGTAAATTCCTTCTATTAATCCACTAATGGATGGCTGAGCCAACGTGTTATCATCAAAACTTACAACTGATGGTCCATAAATCTGAGTCCATGAAAAGGTCAAAGCCTGCGAACCAGATTCGCTGCTTTCTGATCCGTCCAATATTGCAGTAGATGCCGGCCATAGCACTTTTACATCTGCTCCTGCTGAAGCAATAGGGAATGAATAAGGTATATCACCTGTACGGGTAAACGTCATTCGCCCAAAATTAAATTCACCGCCAGTAAATGCTATTTTCAGAATATGTTCACCCTCAGTTAAAGCCAAATCATTTACTGTTTTAGTGGCCCATACATCCCAATTGGTTGTGGAAGTAGACGGTACAGAAATATTACTTGCTAATTCCTGATCATCAACGAAAATAGAGAAAGGGCCACCACCGGAAGGATTGCCTGAAGCATAGCGAAAAGCCATTGAGTATAATCCAGACTCAGTTACGTTAATGGTATATTCTGTCCATTCACTGGCAGCAATCCATCCAATCACCGTACCTTCCGTATTATCTGAAGATGCATCAACATGTTCATCTATTCTGTAGTCACCGGCATTGCCCGGTGATAAATCAAGGTAGGAAATAGCCTGTCCGACTCCACCTTCAAACTTATCGTAATTTCCGGCTTCGATAACACCAGGCACGTCAAACGGTGTATCTAAAAACGGCACCTGTTCGCCCACCTGAATGGATATAATGTTGGTTACAAGAAAGTTGTCGCCAACATATATTCTGGCATACATGCCATGTAACCCGAGTGATAGATTTTCGGCTGTAAAAGTATATGGAGCAGCTGTTGATGATCCCAAAAGATTTTTTCCATCATAAAACTCCACTTTAGTGATACCTGTTCCTGTTGTTTCTGCCAAAAGATTAACACTGCCGTTGGCGTAAGCCCTGTTAAAATCAGAACTGATGGTTCCGGAGGCATCAATATCTTTGCTGGTGGCCATGGTATTGGCAGGAACTAATAATTCATAACCATCGGAGAAAGTGACTGTTATCGGGCTGCTGGTGTAATTATGAGCCACATAGGTAATTTCGCCGTTTTTATCGAAAGCAACCGCGATTGGGTAATCAGCTGTTATGTTTGTATTTACAGTTCCCATCGCATTCATGTTGTGCAACCAGTGGTAGGTTTGTGCATCTGAAACACCGAACTTCAAAGTTCTATCGGGATACAAATTATACAAATCAATAGCGCCTTGCGGATCAATAAATGCCTGATACTCCCACATCACATCGTGCCACAGATTCGGATTTTCTTCATTGCTCAATATGCCGGTGTTGGCTTTTATCTCATTCCATAGCTTTTCAACATAAGCCTTGTTGTGACCAAGGTACAATGATCCTCCATGGATAGGGTACATTTCTATGCCATACGAAGCAGCTATATCAGAAGTCCAGAAAGTTCCATTATCATACGAATTGCCCCAAACGCGTGAAACCAGGCTGTATGGCTGATCGGGTTTAAAATTTCGATCATACATATCAAACCAGTATTCTTCAATTGCTGTTTGCTCTGTGGTGTATAGGTAGATACCCAAATCACGAATGGCGTCATTGCCGGTGATACTTCCCCAATGAATCAGCGAAGAGTTAAACTGCATACTTTCAGAAGTTGACTCCTGATCATTGCCTTGTGGAAAACTGGCAAAACCATTGGCCCAGCAATGGCCTGCATATGGACTAAAGTTACGTAAGAAAGGAAATTTATCATCGTTTCGATCCTGAGATGCGGCATCCCTGACTAAAAGGTTTATCATATCTCCCCATTGTTCAGCCCAACCGGGCTCGTATTGCTCCATAAAGGCAGCGGCGTGGATAAAATAGCCCCAGTGAAAATGATGATCGTTGATATTGGTATCCTGGCCATGACCGGCAGGGTATCCCAACATGGCTGACCAGTTACTATTATAATAGAATAAAAATGCTACTTCTCCGGATTGGTAAGTTAACCAGTCTTCCAAACGCTTCTTTATAGTGGCCACCATTTTATCCCTTGCCTCAGTATTACCCATCTGATCAGCAATACGAGCAGTTTGAATCAGTCGGTTCATCACCTGACCTTCGTTGTATGAGTCTGTCCAGGTGGCTAAACCATCATTTTCAATTAAACTAATTTTGTCCGCTAAATCAGAAGGGCTAAAACCTTCACTGTAATTGGCCAAATAAGGCAACGTCGGCAGAATTCCTTTAAAAGTGTTTTCAACACTGAAAGTATTACCGGCCAATGTTTTTAGTTCGCCTCTGACCGAAGGATAACTATCTCCGTTTGGTTGTGATGAGTCTGTGGCAAGATTAGCCCATTGATGCGGTAATAGACCTAAAAGCAAATCTGTTTCACTCCCCTCTTTTACTTCAGTTGCTACAGTAAAATCAGTACGCATTACTGAATTACTCTCATTAAATGACCAAGATGTGCTTGTGTTGGTAGGAAATACATAGGCATACTTCTTGTATTCCGCTGCAGTTGCAGGCACATCAGTCGTTGTTAGAGGCAGCATACACATCGACCAATAATTCTGGCCATTTAGATTTGATGTATAATCATTACCTGAGCTTGCCCAAGTACTTCCTGATGGTGCATATATAACAAAGTCGGCTCCGCTTGCCGCATCTGTTACCATTAGCATTTCATTGGATACAACTGCACTACCTGAGTTGACTGTAATTTTTACTACATCACCTGAACCCTTTGTGAAATAAAGAAATGGCATCCCAATACCGGCTGTTGCCTTCATATTATGGGTGCCATCATTCCAATCCATGGTCACAGTCCAATCGGAATAATCAGAAACAGTTGCCATGCTGGCATTCAGTGATTCAAGACCAACCACTATTGGAATCTGGTCGCCGTAAACACCCCATGGGATGTAGCTTACAACCAAGCCATCGTTTTTAGTTTGCAAGGCTAAAGGATAGTTAAACATATTGGCAGCATGATTCTCTTTAATCAGTTGTGACCACCATTCATTTGTTGGGACGGGTTTTCCAATGGTATTGCCCGTAAGCTGAGGTGATCCGCTGGGATAACCATTTCGTCCGGCTGCGTCAACACCTGGAAAAGATGTTGTATAACTTCCATTACCAATAGTAACAGTCTGTGCTTGAATATCAGGTATAAAAATATTTGCAATACACAGCATCAGAAACACTACTGTTACTTGTATACATCTGTTTCGAAGAATCATTAGTTGTAGATTTTTATTTTTTAATATTGGTTGAAACGATTTACGATTTCAGTCTCATTGCCAGGTATTTTGTAATGGCTGATTTTTGAAAGAATTGAAGGTTGGTTATATTCAATAAATTATTCTTAGGATGCCTGCTATCAATAGTTGACGATTAATTTCAGAGATTGTATTTACCTTGTTGTTTTGTATTTTAATAAATTAATAGGTGCTTAAATATAATTTAGAAATGTGATTGGTCGTTTGGATTAACATTTCATAAATTAACCCTAAGGCGGATACAATAATTTAGTTTAAGAATAAGGGAGGTATCAAAACCTCCCTTGAATGAAATATATTTAATGATTCTACTTCTTGATAATTTTTGAAGTCGATCCATTAACTGAAATAAAGTAAATACCTTTTGGAAGGTCTGCAATATTTACTGTACCACCAGATATTTGCACTTTTTTAGAAAGACTACCAGCAGCATTATAAATTTCAACAGGTTGTCCGGCTTCAGAACCTTGAATGTTTAAAACATCTATTACAGGGTTTGGATACACTTTAAGTGTGTTCACATTAACATGACTAATTGCAGTTGGAACATTTTCAGTAAGTGTAATGTCATCGAAAAGGAAAGTAGAGGTGGCAGAACCATCACCAACATTACCTAAATCAAATAAGAATGTAAGTTTAAAATTATCATTTGGTGTTCCTGAGAAATCCCATGATATTGTTTCCCATTCTCCTGTTTTTGTTGTGAAGGCTGGAACTTCTTTTAGCGTTCCTCCTTCGACTTTCATTGCAATTTTTGTACCAATTGGAGCTTGAGTAAAAACTTTCATTGAAATGATTTTATTGGTTGTGAAATCAATATTTCCACTTAAACCAAGCCAGCTGCCTGCCCAAACTGCTCCACCATTACGTACCATTTGACCTACTTTTCCCGAACCTTGAGGATTGTCAATAACTGTTGCAATACCTCCATCAAAATTATTGAAATCAGACGTTGTGGGAACAGATTCAAAATCAATAGGGAAGTTAATGTCAGCAGGAGGAACGGTTGGATCACCAATAACACCAGAAACATTATCAATATAGCTCACGCCATCAAAAGGATCATTTGCAAAGCCTGTAGAATAACAAGGGAAGAAAACCAATAACTTATATTGATCGTTTACTCCAACAGAAGTAAAATCAACTGTTACGGATTCCCATCCGCCACCATTTGTACTGAATGGAACTTCAACATTTCCACCGCCATTTAAAGACTGCTCCAGTTTCAGTAGAAAGTCCTGAGCGGATGCTGTGTAAATATCAAAAGTGATTGTTTTGGTTGATGTCAAATCAATGTAATTGGTAATTAATTGAAGTTGAGCGTTTTGCCACTTAAGGCCTGAGGATGAACTGGTAATTTCGCCAACTTTTCCATGTCCTGCTCCGGCAGGATCATCAACAACAGCAACAGAACTTAAACCACTATCTGCTTTCCAATTATCACCAACGGTAATATCAGATTCGAATGTTACTGGAATACTCTGAGCAAAAATTGTTGAATTAAATAATAAAACTAACAATAGACCTAGTAAAGCTTTTTTCATAATTCTTATTTTTAATTAGTTTCTACAATGATTTTGTTCTTTTTAATCATTGTTAACAAAACTATATCTGAATCTTTTTTTTGTGCTTTTTTTGACTACACTACCATTTACTTTGGACCTCATTATTACTACGTTTTTATTATCTAAATATTTTTAAATCAGATATTAATGACTTATTGCCTTATTTCATGTGCGATGGTTAATTGATAGTAAAATTTGTAGGTGATATTTTGAATAAAAAGCTCGATTAATATTGAGCTTAAATGAAGTATTGAGTAGTAGAGCAAACCTTTAGACAAAATTTATCAGATTGAATAGTAATGGATAATCTGAATCTATACCAATAGAATATAAGTTCTTATAGTTGGAATTGAATACAATATCTAATTCAAGTTGAGAATTTTTGGGAGAGTATTTTGTACTGAAAAATAAATACTAGTTGTTTTGAAGGAATTGATTTTTAACTACCTGAAAGGCTTTTTTGGGTTCTCTGTTAATTTTCACCAAGCCCCAGTACTCTTCGTTTGCAGTGCCGTCATAGGGTACACCACTACTATAAGGAGCAAATCCTCCAGGGGCTTGTGTATCCGGGTTGCCGGCTTTCCACCATTCGTCAATAAAAGAAAAAATTGTGAGACCGGAGCATATATCTTTTCTTGAAAATGTTTGTTTAAGAATATTTCTTAATGCATCAGCTTGAGCTGTTTCATTTTCTCCTTGTGTGTAGTTATCCCGAATGGTACTCATATAACTATCTGCACCAGCTTCTGAAAGGTACATTGGTTTTGTACTTAAACTATTCCATTCATCAAATACCTTAGCAGGATTATCCCATCTATACACATTTAGTCCCCAGATATCTATGTTTTTATTTTGCAAAAGAGTTATACTATCAGGCATTTCACCATGTGCTGTTGAAACAGGATGAGAAGGATCCGTTTCGTGTATAAGCTTTGCAGCATTATCCAATGCTTTGTACCAATTATTAATATCATTTTCAAACCATTCAGGATGATAATTGTATTCATTACCCAATTCCCAGAATAAGATTGCTTTATGGTTTTTATACTTCTTAATGTAATCGATAAAAGAACCTGAATGAATATCAAAAACGCCATTTTGGTTATATCCAAAACCTATTATGACTTTTATTCCTGCTGAATCAATTTTATCCAATACTTTAGTTGATGCTATTGGCGTATAGACTCGTATGGTGTTAATTCCAGCCTCTGTCATAAGCTTAAGGTCTTCTCTTAAATTCTTGAAATCTCTTGAAGTTTCACCTTTAGGTACTGGATTGTAGCATACTCCCTTAATAAAATAGGCTTTTTCGTTCAATAGTATTTGTCGGTTATCTGCTCTAACAATTTCTTTTTTTAGGGTTTCAGAACCTGTTAATATGAGTAAAGTGATTAAAAGTAGAAATTGAAATTTGAACATTTTTATAATGATTTATGAGTGAACGCCGGATATGTAAAGAAAAGTATCTGTTTGGATAAACTAATTTAAAGGATTACATAAACAATTACTTTTTACCTCACTTTTTCTACGTTTCAATGGAAGGTTCTTTATTATAGTGAAAGTAATTGTGATTTAGTCATCAGTAAATTTAAACTACAATACTTACTTTCTCATAAGTAACCATTCGGTTAAATTGATTGATGAATCGAGACCTATTCTTTTGCGTACTCTGTATCGTGCATTTTCCACACCGCGAACAGACATATTTAAAATTTGAGCTATTTCCTTACTACTCATATTCATTTTTAAATACGCACAAATCTTTAAGTCCTTGGGTGATAGGTTAGGAAATTCTTCTTTTAATTTCTTTAAGAAATTATTATGCGATTGGTCGAAACGTAATTCAAAATTCTCCCAATCCTGGTCTTCAATTTCATTTTCAATGAAGCTAATTAAACCATTTAGTTTTTTTGCAACTCTATCAGAAGCAAGAGAAGTGATACCGGATATTTTATCTTTTAATTCACTCAGCTTTTCATTTCTTAAAATTATTTGCATCCCAATTCCTGATAATTCCTCATCTTTACTAATCAGTTCTGCCTCGAGATTTTGTTCTTTTAAATGAGCTAATTCTAATTCTCTTAGCTGTAGTTGTTCATTGATAAATCTTTCTTTTTCCTTTTTAAATTTAGTCTTGTTAACTTTTAGAAATAGAATAACAATACCAGATAGCATGAAAAAATACAATAGGTATGCAAAAATGCTTTTATACCAGGGAGGAAGTATTGTAAAGCTAAAGGTTGATTCGTTACTAATTGACTGGTATATGTTTTTTGCTTTTACCCTAAATACATATTCACCTTCACTCAAATTTGTATATTCTTTAAATGACTCTGGTTTCCATTCTGTCCAGTCGTTATCAAAGCCTTGAAGAAATACCTGGTATCTAATATCGTTTGAATTTTCATAAAAAGCAGATGCATAGGAGAAAAGAAAACTATTTTTCGGAGAATATTTAAATTCATACTCATTATTAATGACAGTATCACATAAATATTCCAAGTTATCATTATAGATTAAGTTTTTACCTGGTTGAAGTTCAACTTTTCTTATCAGACAGTTCATTGGTAAAGAATGTATTAACCGAAAGTTAGAGTCATAAACAATAGCTCCATCTTTTGACCCGACGATCACTTCATCACTATTTGGGAAATAAAGATTTTCGAACCCGGGGATATAATGTTTGTTTAACTTATAAAATGGATTTTTATTAATTGAATAACTACCATTGGCATGTTTTGTAAGTAACCCGGTTTCACTACCCGTAATAAACCAAACATTTCCATTTTCATCTTCCTGTAATTTACGCCCTTGTTCCCAACCTATTAAATCTGATAATTCCTTATCAGGCTCCATTGTGTCTGATGTTTTATTGTATTTGTAATACCCGTATTGAGTACCAATCACTATTTGATCCCAAATTTTAAAAACAGAGTTATAGAAATTGGTAGGTAATCCTTTAAAACTATCATAGAAGGCATAAGAAGCTTTCCCTTCGAGATCATCTAAAGTAATACGAAATATTCCTTTATAACCGTGGGCCACCCAAATAGAATTGTCTGAATCGATTTCAATAATTCTGCTTGATTCGTTAAAACCATTGATTTTGGTTACATATTCATATTGATTGTTCTTCTTTTTGAATAGAACCAGACCGGAATAGGTTCCACCAATAAGCCATCCGGGATAATCAGGAAGTGTTTTTACCATCCATCCACCATCCTGATCAAAAAGAGGAACAATTTTGTTGTCAATAATTTGACTGAATCCACCAACATGCCCAATAATCAGTATGCTGTCAATAACATTAACCGACCAATTAATTTCGGGCAAACCAGGTAGTTTATTAAACTGATTCCTTCCATTGATCGGATTGGTTAAATCGCTAGTTGAGGTATATAAGACACCATTATGAGTTGCAAAATATAATTTGTCTTTAAAAATTGCAGTTGAGTAAACACCAATTGGATCTTTCGGATCAGGTATTATTCGTGAGAAAGGAGAGGCTAACTCTACTAAATCAATACCTTTTTTATTAGCAACCCATAAATTGTCGTTTTGGTCAGAAAACATACATCTTATTTCATGATTCTGAATGCCTTCTTTCGTTGATATCTGATTAATCAAATGACCATCTTTATCTAAAATACAAACACCGCCTGTTGATGTACCTATTGCATAATGACCATTGCGTCTTAAATGTCCGTTTAGTATATGACATTGATGATTAAAAATAACAGAGTTTGTCTGTAATGGATATACCTTATTATTTAATATGTAATAAATCCCGTTCTCATATGTGCCAATCAACAGTTGATCCTTCTTAAATGGCAATATAAAACGGATGTCCTTTCCTTTAAAAAAAGCACCTGCTTCAAATGGTATTAATTGGTCTGATTCTAAAAAATATATTTGTTCTTCATCATGAATGAGGATTTTCCCGTTTGCCTCAAAGATTCCGTTTATTTTTTTACCTGTTTGAAGAACATCAATTTTATGATCATGATAAATAAATATCGATTCCCGGGATTGAAAAATTACCCTGTTTTCCTGAAAAATAATATTAAAGATGATACCATAACTTTCATACCCTTTAGGTATGAGGTTAGTCAATGAAATAAAGTTTAAAGTTTTTGAATCACTACAATCAATGTAGCCAAAATCATCCTGCGCTCCGGCGTATAAACGATTATCTTTATTGATTGCCAATGATGTAATATTTGAACGGTTTGAGGCAATTTGAATAATATTCCAGTCTTGGCCATCAAACTCCAAAATACCAAATTCATTGGCAAAATACATTATGCCTCTCTGATCCTGAGTTATTGCAGAATTATTATTGGATACTTCATAATCATGTTCAGTGTAATTTGTGATAAATGGATGACCGGTTTTAATAGTGACAGCCTTAATTGATACTGAACTGAAAAGTATAAGTAAACTTAAAATATAGAACTTCATTATTACAATTAAAATGAACCTATTGGAATGATTCGAGCTGTAAGTTAATAAAGTTTTATGAATCCTTTAGTTTACAAAACAATTATACCGCATTCGTTAATAAATGACATTTGGGATGTTTAAGAAGATTGAAAATATTTATCTTTAATGATTTAAGTATTAGTAAATCAGCTCATTGATGGTGTGTTGATTTGGTTATGCTTATTTAATCAATAGAAAAATACTTACCAAAAGGGTAATGTACAAACTGATTTTCTTAAATAAAGAAGCAGGTAAAATTTGATTTAATCGCTTCCCAATAACAGTTCCAAGTAGTAATATAGGAGTTACATATAAGGAAGTGATCAGCATTTGGTTGCTTATCATTCCTAAATGATAATAGCCAATGATGGCTATTGTTGCCGAAACAATATTAAACCACGAGAATATCTCACGAAATTCCTGATTACTTACATTTGCCATATTCAGAAATAAGGCCAACGGAGGTCCGCTAACGGAGATGCTTCCGGTCAGGTATCCGATAAAGGCTCCAGCCAGCTTATACCATTTCTTTGAAATATTTAATGTGACGCTGCGGTTGATCAAGGTAATGATTGATAATAGAATAAAAAATACTCCTAACAGTTTCACCAAAAATCCTTCAGAAATTAATTTTAAAGTGATTACTCCAAGGATTGTAAAAACTCCACCATATATTATTAGTGTCTTAAACTGTTTATTCACCAGTTTCTTTTCTTTTTTCTGGAGGACAATCAGAATGGACGAAATCAGATTGCAGATCATCAATATCGGAATTAATTCTTTTGGCGAATACCAGATCATTAGCAAAGGCAATGATACCAATGCAAAACCAAAACCAGTGATGCCCTTCACTAGGCTGGCAAGTATTATAACCAGAAATCCTCCGACATTAAGCATAATTATGATGTTAAAACTATAAAAGAACCTACTCCAATTATTAACCACAATGTTATTCCCAGTACAAAGCTTCGATAGCCTGATTTTTTAATGCTTTCAAGTGAAAAACCTGAGCCAATTAAGAAAAGTGCCACTACAATTCCTCGTCTACCCAACCAGTTTAAATGAGTATAAGTTTCATTCATGGTAGGAAATAGATTAGCAATTGTAATGGCTAGGGCGAACAATACTATAAACCATGGGAAGTTAATTTTTCTTCCGCCCTCTTTCTTGTTAAATAGTGCAATAACTATCGATAATGGAATAATCCATAACGCTCTTATTAATTTTACTGTTGTTGCTATTTGTAAAGCTTCTGAACCGTAGGCAGCACCTGCACCTGTTACAGAGCTGGTATCATGAATTGCGATAGCAGCCCAGTTACCAAAAACCTCCTGACTCAGATTAAAATAATGACCAATAAATGGAAATATTAATAAGGCAACCGCATTAAGTATAAATACAACAATCAGTGCCATTGAACTCTCGTTTTCTTCACTTTTTAAGACTGGTGAAATGGCTGCAATAGCACTACCACCGCAAATGGCTGTTCCTGCGGAAATCAGCAATGCGATATTTCCTTTCACTTTTAATAAGCGTCCTAATAGAAGTCCGCTGGTCATCACAACTATTACCGAAATAGCTGTTTCAATAAAACCATTTTTTGATGCTTTGATTACTTCTGATAAACTCATGCCAAAGCCCATCAAAACAATGGAATATTGTAATACTTGTGGCGTATACTTATTAACTTTTTCGTGCCTGAAGCCTATGACTGATAATGCAATTCCTGAAACCAATGCTACAGCTGGTGTTATCATCGGAGTAAAACACAGGATGATAAAAAGAGGAAACAGAAATTGACTATATTTTTTGACATCCGTCATACGCTAAATTTTGAAACAAAAATAACGTTACGATATAATCAAAACAAATAGTAAAAATTTATAGTCAATAACTAAAAGTTATACTGATTAAGATGATTCATAAATAACTCTACTAAATGACTGGGTTGTCCCTGGTGAAGTGCAAAACGCAGTTTGCGGGGTATCTCAAAACCTTTAACCGATAATTGAACAAGCTGATTTAGATATATTTCTGTGGTAACCGCTTTATCAGATAAAACAGCAATGCCATCAAAGTCTTTTAAAAAGTTCTTAATGGCTTCTGTACTTCCCAGGTGTATAAGAGTATTTAAGTTTTCGATGCTTACACCATTATTTAGAAGTGCTTTTTTAATAACATCGAGAGTACCTGAACCTTTTTCACGAAGTACAAGAGGTATTTCTTTAAAATCAGCTAATGATATGCTTTTCTGTTTGGCATAAATGCTATCAGAACCTGTCACCACTATTAACTCATCATTCATAAATGGAAGGTACTTAATGCTTGATTGTGAAGATGCATTTTCAACCAGAGCCATATCAATCTCATTTTTCAGCAACAATTGCTCCATTTCAAATGAGTTCCCGTTTGAAAGATAAAGCTCAATTTTTGGATATCGTTTATGAAAACTGGCCATGGCTTTGGGTAGAAGATACTGAGAAATGGTTGAGCTGGCACCAACTTTTAACTCCCCAAGAAAACTGTCATTTATTCTGCCAATTTCAAATTCTAATTCTCTGTATTGTTGTTCAATTTTCTTAAGATGGCTATAGGTAAGTTTTCCTGCTTTTGTTAAATAAATTTTATTTCCCTTTCGATCGAATAAGGTAATATTATGTATGCGTTCTAATTCTTTAATATGTTTTGTAATAGCAGGCTGACTGATGAATAATTCTTCGGCAGCTTTTGAAAAGCTTAAGTTCTCAGCAACACTTATAAAAACTTTATCGCGGTAATCCATTCTTAATTTAACTAGGTAGTAAAAATACAATCTTTTTTAGGATTTGATCGTCTATATTTTTGATATTTTATTTATGTTATTTTATTTATGTTATATTATTTGATAATCATTATATTAACAATGAAACTAAGCATGAGAAAATTGTATGAATTTCCTTTGATAATATTGTAACCTTCTACCGTTCATTTCGAAGAAGGACTGTCAACTAAATTAAAAAAGTATAGGGGAAATGGTTAGATTTAAAAAGATGCAGAGTCAGTTATGGGTTACTCTGGGAGTACTGGTTCTAAGTATCATTCTGTTGGTTGGAGTTATCAATTATTACATGGTTCGAAATGCTTTGATTCGTGATGTGAGAGAAAAGCAGTTATTAAGTTTTGTTGAAGCTTCACAGAGTACAGTTCAATCGATGCTTGAAAAAGCACTTGAAACTTCCACTATATTAGCTGAAGATCCAACGATAAACAAATGGTTTATCAACAATGAATCCGATGATGAATTGAAGGATCTTGCATTGAAACGTTTGGATGATTTGCAAAAGAAATATGAATATTTCACAGTATTTGCAGTTAGTAATATTACCTATCATTATTGGCAGGAAGATTATAAATTATTGGATGTTGTTTCAAAAGAAGATCCAGATGACAGTTGGTTCTTTGGTTTTATTGACAATAAAGAAAAGGTAGCTTTGAATTTCGATTATAATCAGGAACTAGATCAGACTTTGTTATTCATAAATGTATTAATGGGAGATGGATCCAATCCTGTTGGAACTACAGGTGTCGGACTTAATCCTGAAATTCTTGTAAAGGAATTCCAGAATCGAAAATTAACTGCCAATAGTGACTTGTGGATGATTGATAGCAATGGTAAAGTGGTTATGGCTCAACATACCGAAGAAGTGAATTCATCCATTAATGAGTTTTTACCGGAAAGTATTGTAAAAGCTGTTTTAGGTGATTCGGAATCTGGTGTTATTGGTGATCAAAGCATTAACGGTACTAATAAAGAAGTAGCTTTTAGAAAAGTTGGTTCAACTGATTATAAGATTATTGCGGTAGCTCCAACTAATGAGTTAATTGATATTCTTGATCCAATCCGATATAATACCATGGTTTTTGGATTATTGTTTTTAGGTATTACTTTATTTATTGTAAGCTTTCTGGCAAAGAGTATTTCGAAGCCAATTGTTAATATTACAGGAGTAGCCAGGAATTTAGCAGATGGTCAATTAAATCAGAAGTTAGATAACAGGGTATTAAATCGTGTTGACGAGATTGGAGAACTGGGCAACGCTTTTGAATTGATGAAAATCAAACTTTCAGAAGTCATTGTAAAGGTTAGTAGCTCAGTAAATCTAGTTGCCTCGGGTGGTGAACAATTGAATTCATCTGCTATGCAATTATCTGAGAGTGCACAGGAACAGGCATCATCTACTGAAGAACTTTCAGCTTCGATGGAAGAGATGAGTTCTAATATTGAACAGAATGCCTTTAATTCGAAGCAGGCTGAAGAAATTGCACATCAACTATCAGAGGAAGCACAAAAAGGAGGGAATATCTTAAATGATGCAGTTAAGGCAATTATTGATATTTCTGAGAAGATTAAAATAATAGAGGATATCTCTAGACAAACTAATTTATTATCATTGAATGCAGCTATTGAAGCTGCCAGAGCAGGTGAGCAAGGTAAAGGTTTTGCAGTTGTGGCTTCGGAAGTGAAAAAATTGGCAGAAAGAAGCAGAGAGGCAGCTTTGGATATTGGTGATTTGTCAGGTTCTTCTGTAGAAATTGCTGAGAAAGCACAAGCTATTTTTAATGAGTTGGTGCCTCAAATACAAAAATCAGCATCTTTAACGCTTGAGATCAGTGCTGCTTCAAGTGAAATGGATAAAGGATCAGAACAAATAAATAACGCATTGATGGAGTTAGATAAGGTTACACAGGGTAACTCTCACGCAGCAGAAGGTATTTCTCAGTTAACTGATCAGTTTGCTCGCGAAGCTGAAGAGCTGCAATCAACAATTTCATACTTTAAAACCAAATAATATAGTTTTGATAATAGTTTCAGATTCGAGTAATATAAAAGTTTAAACGAATTGGAATGAAAGTATAATCTCCCGGATTACCATCTAGCATGTGATCCGGGAATTTTATTTTATCACGCTTCCTTTTTTCTTTGATACTTTTATTTTTGTTGTATGGATAAGCTAGTTGTTTTTGATCTGGACTTTACTTTGTGGGATGCCGGTGGTACCTGGTGTGATTGCACCAATCCACCATACAAAAGGGTAAATAATCATGTGGTTGATTCGTATGGTTCTCAAATCGTTTTGTATCCCGAAGTAAGAAGCATTTTGGAAGATTTGACGAGTGAGAATATAATAATGGCTTTAGCTTCAAGAACGAGTGCTCCATCCTGGGCTCGTCAACTTCTTGATTTATTTGAAATTGAAGACTTCTTTGCCTATCAGGAGATATATCCAAGTAGTAAAATAGCCCATTTTAATCAATTAAAAAAAGATAGCGGAATTCCCTTCAATAAGATGGTGTTTTTTGATGATGAAATGCGAAATATTCAAGAGGTTGGTTCACTTGGAGTGCATGCTGTGTATGTACGCGATGGAATAAATACTTCTATTGTAAAAAAGGCAATAGCCTCATTGAAATAGATAATTGAAAGATTTGAAGAATTTTGTCATTCGGGTAAAATGCCGACCTTTGCTTTACAATAAAAAGTGACTATGGCCACCGAATACAATCATATTGCAGAATTAACCAAAAGATATATCAATAATACCAACCGTTGTATTTTTCTGACCGGAAAAGCCGGAACGGGTAAAACTACTTTACTTCGCGAGATTACAGCAAATACACATAAAAATACAATTGTAGCGGCACCAACAGGTATTGCTGCTATAAATGCGGGTGGTGTCACACTGCATTCATTGTTTCAGTTACCTTATGGAACTTTTATTCCGGATAACAATATTCGTTTTTCTAATGAAACGTCAACGCAGATAAATACCCCGAAAAGCTTATTGAGTAAGATAAAACTTCATCAGGTAAAGCGAAATATGCTTAAAGAATTGGAGTTGTTGATTATCGATGAGGTAAGTATGCTTCGTTCCGATTTATTGGATGCCATTGATGCTATTTTGCGTTCGGTAAGACGGCAGCGCGACATTGCTTTTGGGGGTGTGCAGGTTTTATTTATCGGTGATTTATTGCAGCTTCCACCAGTTGTAAAAGAAGATGAATGGAGGTATTTATCCAATTATTACAATGGGTATTATTTCTTTCATTCTCTTGCCTTAAAACAACAGGCACCTATTGTTATTCAGCTTGAAAAAATTTACCGCCAGTCTGATGCACAATTTGTCAATTTATTAAATAACCTGCGCGACAATAAATTTACCAAAGCAGATGTTGATTTATTGAATAAATGTTATCAGCCCGATTTTGATCATTTGAGTGACAAAGGAAATGTTTTTTTAACTACCCATAATTACAAAGCTGATGATATAAATCGAAGAGCTTTGGGTGAACTTCCTGGTAAATCATTCGTTTTTAAGGCCCAAATATCCGGTGATTTTAATGAGTTTACTTATCCTATCGAAGAAAAACTGGTACTAAAGAAAGGGGCTCAGGTAATGTTTGTAAAGAATGATTACTCGGGCGAACAACGCTATTTTAATGGAAAGATTGGGACAGTAAATACGTTAAAAGATGATTTTATCGAAGTGACTTTTCAGGATGGATCACCATCAGCAATTGTGGAGACATATAGCTGGGAAAATAAACGTTTTTCGCTTAATGCTGAAACGGGTGAAATTGAAGAAAAGGTGATTGGAACTTTTACTCATTATCCAATAAAACTAGCATGGGCCATAACCGTTCATAAAAGCCAGGGATTGACTTTTGATAAGGCAGTAATTGATGTTTCGCAGGCATTTGCTCCTGGTCAGATTTATGTTGCCTTATCCAGGCTAACAAGTCTGGAAGGGTTGACTTTGACAGCTGCATTACCAACTCAAGGATTGGCTTGCGATCAGCAGGTAACCGAGTTTACCTCTCATGTTCAGCCAGCAGATACATTAACAAATGAATTGGAAAAGGCTACCATTCAGTATGTTTCGGAAATGGCCATGGATGCTTTTGATTTTGCATGGTTAAACAGTGGTTTGGCTTTTCATGTTGATTCGTATGATAAGGATGAGAAACGATCTGGAAAACAGCAATATAATCAATGGGCAGAGGATTTGTTACAAGAGTTTTTACCGTTGCGTAAAGTCGGTGATCAGTTTAAGCTTCAGATTAGAAAAATTGTTTTTGAGAATAAAACAGGCATGTTAGAACATCTTTATAAAAGAGTAGGAGATGCTAAAACATATTTTGAACCTCAATTAATGGCTTTATCAAAAAAGGTAAAAGAGCATGCTGAGGATTTGAAAGGAACTAAAGGATTAAAGAAATATCTGAAAGAATTGGATGAAGTAGATCGTTTATTCACCCGTCAGTTACAACATATATTTAAAGCCGAAATTCTCTTAAAATCTGCTATTGAAAAGAAAGAGGTTAACAAGGAATCATTAAAGGATATGCCTTTATTTGAGTCGACACAAAGTAGAACAAAAAGAAGTTCGACTAAACAGAGTAAAGAAACCAAGACTCCTAAAATATCGACCAAAGAAATAACCTACACTCTTTATAAGGATGGTAAAACCATTAAAGAAATTTCGGAAGAACGAGGTTTAACAGAGTCAACTATAGAAACCCACCTGGCACATTATGTGCAAATTGGCGATATAGATGTGTTTGATTTAGTAAGTGATAAAGTGGTTAAGAAAATTGTTAAGTACTGCAAAGAAAATGATATGCCATTGTTGAACGAAATTAAACATGCAATGGGATCGAAAGTTACTTATGGAGATATTAAGTTGGTATTGGCACATTTGAGTCAATAATGCGATTAGTTAATTTCTTTAAATATTATAGAGTTATTTATTTTTCCTTATAAGTGCCTATATTTACAGTCCCTTATATTATCTGACGATTTACGAAATCCAACTATGAAGAATAGGCTTCTTTTATTATTTGTTTTACTTCCTACGATTGTCTTCGGGCAATTGAACTACCAATATTATTCAAAAGCAGAAGTTGAATCAGATATTGATTATTTATCTCAAAAAGTTTGTGCCATTCATCCACTCATGTTAAAGGAAGATAAAATTAATTGGTGGAACAGTAAGGTACATGAGATTAAAAATGAATTGCCTGATAGTCTTACTCAGAATGAGTGCTATTTGTTGATGGCTAATCTAATGGCTCATTTGGAGGATGGACATAGTGGGGTTCAGATTCCTTTTGATCAACGAAAGATTTATACGGAAGCAGGAGGTTTGGTATTTCCGTTTTATGTAAAGATACAAGAAGGTTCAATGTATGTGGATTACTATTGTGGAAATGACTCTGCTTTATTTATTGGAGGAGAAGAGATTTTAAATATAAATGGCATTAATGTCAAAGAGATAATCGAGAGGATGGAAATTCTTTTTGGAGATAAATCTTCTTATTTAAGGCAAAAGCAGATTGCATCTTATTTTAGGTTTCTGATATGGATAGTTTATGGTTGGGAAGGTGATTATGATTTATTAATAACCAATAGTAAACATCGTATAAAACACGTAAAAGTTCAGGGTATTACCAGTGATGAGTTTTTACTTAATAAAAATCGTAATAGTCAGGTAAAAGAGAAACTTTTTGCATTAGAATTAGACGAATCAAATTCAATTGCCCAGATGACCATAAAATCATTTGGAAAACTGGATGAGTTTTGCACTTTTGCCGATAGTGCATTTACCTTAATAAATAGTAAAGGTATACGTAATCTCATCATTGATGTAAGAGATAATGGAGGTGGTAGAAGCGTAGTAGTAGATTCGCTAATGAATTATATTACCGATCAGAGTTATGCACAATATAAACTGATCGAAACAAGGGTAAGCGAGGAATTATTAAAATATTATCAACTAAACTATCCTGATAAGTACGAGATGCTAAAACAGTCAAAATCAGATAGCCTTAATCTGATTCCTGTACAAATAAAGATACCTCCTTTTAAGTCGAATCGTTTTATGGGAGACTTATATTTACTCATTAACAAAGGAACAGCCAGTGCAGCTTCTACTTTTGCCGGAGTCTTTAAGAACTGGAACCTAGGAACAATTGTTGGCGAAGAAACAGGAGGTAAATCAGAGTTCTACGGTGATTATTGGTTTCAGGAAACTCCGGTTACCAAAATATCATTTTTTGTTGCGCCTAAAAAGTTTACTCAGTTTGGCGGTGATAGCCCAGAAGAAGGAGTAAAACCGGACTATAACCTTGTTGACAAAAAAAATATGATTCTGAATTTCGCTTATGATTTAATCTTATATAATTAATTATTCAAGCTTGAATTCTCATTTCACTCAACTATATTTTATATTTTTTGTTCTAATTGACAGTTAAGAAAGATAGTAATAGTGAGGAATGCTATTTTAATGAATAGCGGATAAATAATATTGAAATGCAAAAAGATTACTTTTCATTTCCTAATAGTTTTACTAATATTTTACTCGAAATAAGGAGCTCGATTATTAATCAAGTTTGGATTGGGTTGGTAATTTTTATTTTGCCTATTACACTATACGATATTTACTTGTTCTGGGATGGTTTTAATATTCAATTTTTTTATAAACTTATTCAGGCTGTTATCATTATCGTAATTTCTATATGGAGGAATAGTTTTAATATCAGTTTTAAAGTTGGAGTTTTTTTGACTCTTCTTTATTTTTTGATTGTCTCAGGATTTTATCGATTTGGATTTTATAGTAGTGCAGGCATTTTTATTGTAGTTTTTGTAGCAATAGCATTCTTATTTCTGCGTTTTAAATTATTTGTTCTAACCGTTTTAATAATCTCATTTAGTTATATTTTTTTAGCATCATTATTTGTAAAAGGTGTTATAACGTTAGACTATACAAGAGCTTATTTTTCATATAGTCATTTAAATTGGATTGTTGATTTACTGATTATCTTTTTTATATCCTATGTTTCTGTTTTTTCGATGTTTAAGTTCTTTAATGCTTATAAGATTGAATTAATGAATCATATTAATACTGAAGAAAAGATTAAACATACTTTAGAGTACTTGCCTGTACCGGTTGCAACTTTTAATAAGAACCGGTAAATAACTATGGTTAATAAGGAGTATGAAAAGTATTTTGGATATAGTATAGATGAAACGCCAACCATTGAAGATTGGATGATTAAATTATATCCTGATGCTGATGAACGAAATAGGGTGTGGAAAGAGATATTAAATGAAGTTAAATCTTTTGAGGTTTTTCGTGAAAATGTCATTGAATATGAGATTACTACAAAATATAATGGTAAGAAAAATGTTCGTGCACATTATACTTTAACCGAAGATGAAGTCATATGCACCTTGATTGATCAAACGGAAAGGCTTAAAAAAAGACAGGAAATAATTGAAAGTATTATTACAACAGAGAAGAAGGAGAAAGAACGTATTGGTCGTGAGTTACATGATGGATTGGGGCCTTTATTGACAACTGCCAAAATCTATGTGCATAGTCTGAATGATGAGAAAGAAGTTAATGAGGAATATCTTAGCAGACTTAATCAATTGCTGAATGATGCGTTACATGAGTTACGAATGCTTATTAATAATGAGAGCCCACATATATTGAAACAATACGGTTTAGAAAAGGCCATACAAACATTTTTGCAAAATATTAATAGTGTGTCTGGTATTAAAGTTCACTTGGAGTCTTCAGCTCTAGAATTTAATAAGGAAATAATTGAATTTACACTGTATCGTGCTATTTTAGAGTTGATTAATAATACATTAAAATATAGCAAAGCCAGTCAAATTAGCATTAGTATCAAACAAATAGATGATAATGTTACTGTAACCTATTTGGATAATGGAATTGGTTTTGATTATTTTGAAGGAATAAAAAAGGGGAATGGTTTGAATAATATACACAATAGGATTGACAATGTTGGAGGCAAGGTTATCTTTGAAACAGAGCCAGGTAGGGGGGTGAAGGTTGTTATTCAAATGAATGTAAATAAAGATCTATGATTCGGATATTACTGGTTGATGATCACGCAATTGTAAGGGAAGGTATTAAGTTGATTGTTAATAAAATCAAAGATTTTATCATTGTTGGAGAATATTCTAATGGGTTGGAATGGATAAATAATTTTGATGCCGTTAAATCTGATATCGTTTTATGCGATATTGATATGCCTCAGATGGATGGAATTCAAGCAACTAAACAGGCGTTAGCAATGGATCCTGACCTGAAAATAATGATTCTTTCGATGCATATGGAAAGCGATTATTATTATGACGCTCTTTTAGCAGGTGTTAAAGGTTTTATTTTAAAACAGTCTTCTTCTACTGATTTAGAGAAAGGTATTCGTAGAGTTTTTAGTGGACAAACTTTTTTTTCTGAGGAACTGTTATACAAAGCCGTTATAGAGAATGAGGCTGATAGGAAAAAGAATAATAAAATTGAATTAAATGAAGATGATTTGATTTTGTTAACCAATATTTGTAAAGGATATTCGAATAAGCAATTGGCTGATGAATTGTGTGTTAGTATAAAAACCATTGAAAAGAATAAAAGTAAGCTAATGCGAAAAACTGACACTGTAAATAATGCAGGATTAATCGTTTGGGCAGTTAAAAGTAAGATAGTAAAATTATAACAATAGGGTTTACCCTATTTATTTTTAGGGGTATTCTTATATAGATTAGTGTTCTCTTCCAAACTATGCCATACTTCCATCGTTAAATTCAACATGGAAGAGAATAAAAATTTTTCAGTAATTATAGCTGATGATAATCAAGATTTTATAATTGGTCTTAAAATCCTTTTGTCAAAATTTAAACACCTACAGATAATAGGTGAAGCTAATTGTGGTATTGACCTTTTAAAGCATCCTAAATTATTCTTGGCCGATATAGCAATTATTGACATCAATATGCCTGATTTGAATGGTATCGATGTTGGTAAACAAATAAATTTTATAAATCCAAGAATTAAGTTGGTTGCAGTATCTCTTTATGAGGAAGAGGTTTATTTACAAGACCTAATTACTTCAGGTTTCAGAGGGTTCGTAAGTAAGGTTCATGTTGCGAATAAAATAGGCGATGTTTTAAATATAGTTAGTGATTCGCAATATGCATTTCCACATCAAATTAAACTAATGTCAGATAAATAATCAGGAGATAATTAAATATTTGAAAAAATGAATGAATTTATTAAACAAGGTATAATTGCCATTGCAACAATCCCTGTTGCTTATTTACTTTTAAGAATAATATTTCGTAAATCAATAATGTTTACGTTTAGTTTCTACATAGTATTATTTATTCTATTTATAAGTTATACATCCTATTTTAAACCTTTATTACAGGGTTGGCAATCCTTTATTGTTACGGTTATTAATATAACAATAGGATTTATTGTATTTAGTTATTTAAATAAATTGCTTCGTAAACCTTTGGATGAAGCTATCAAACAAGCAAATCATTTGGCAAATGGTGAAATCAATATTCATATTGAAAAAAGTGAATTGAAAAATGAGTTGGGTGTACTAACGAATTCACTATTTAATCTGAAATCTCAACTAATGACCATTATAACTGATACACACAAAAGTATTAGTAAATTTGAGGAATTGGCTAAACAGCTGAAAACTACATCTATTCATGTAACCAGTGGAATAAATGAGCAAGCATCTTCTTTAGAGGAACTTTCTTCAACAATGGAAGAAATGGCTAGTAATATAGCCAGTAACAATTTAAATTCTCAAAAAGCATCACAATATGCTTCAGAAACACAAGAGGAAGTTATTGCTGTGCACGATGCGTCCATGAAAAGTTTGACTGCAGTTTCTTCTATTGCTCAACAAATAAATATGATAACTGATATTGCTTTTCAAACAAATATATTATCACTAAACGCAGCAGTTGAGGCTGCAAATGCTGGTGCAAACGGAAAAGGCTTTTCGGTAGTTGCAGCAGAAGTTCGCAAACTGGCTGATAAAAGTAAAGAAGTAGCTGCATCAATCTCCAAAGAAGCTGAAAATAGTTTGCAACTTACACATTTTGTTGGTGATAGGTTTAAAGAGGTAGTGCCGAAAATAGAAAAATCAACTGAATCGATTCACGAGATATCATCTGCCGGTCTTCAACAAAATGCAGGAATTGAACAAATGAACGAAGCAATGCAGATTATATCACAAAAAGCTAACGGAGCAACTTTTATTGCAGATCAAATGATGAATAATTCGACTGATATTGAAGATGAAGTTATAATTATAAAGAAAAATATCTCCTATTTCAAAGTTTGATTAATTGTTTTACAAGGAAATTAGTATAAAGGTTAGTCTCGATCATTTTTGGGATTAACCTTTTTTGTTTTTTACAATTTAGTAAGCTTTATTTCATGAATAGTTGATTCATATTGTGTAATTTGCATTGTTGTCAATTACTGTTTATTATGAAATATATTAATCTAATTATTGTATTTTCTTTTGCGTTATCGTCTGTTGTTGGTCAGGGAAAAGAAAATTTAGTTGAGACAGGTACTTATCAAAAGACTGAATCTATTTTGCAGGCCAAAGGTTTTGTTTTTAACGATGCAAATAAGAATGGGGTAAAAGATAACAACGAGAAGGGAATTGGAGGTGTGTTGGTATCAAATGGAATTGATATTGTTAAAACCGATAAGAAAGGAAAATACGAGATACCTGTATCGGATGATGCGGTCATCTTTGTAATAAAACCTGCCGGATGGATGACACCATTGAATGAACATAATTTGCCCCAGTTTTATTACCTACGTAAAGAAAAGGGATCGCCTGATAATTATAAATATAAAGGAATAGCACCTACTGGAGAATTGCCCGATCAGATTAATTTTCCTTTATATCCGCATCAGGATTCTGACAATTTTAAAATACTTGTATTTGGCGATACGCAACCATATAATTTGGAGCAGGTTGATTTTTTAGCTGAGGATATCATAACAGAACTGGTTGATAAAAATGATATTCTTTTTGGGATGACAATGGGTGATGTGGTCGGAGACAATCTGGATTTATATAAACCACTAAATGAAACCATCAATCAGATAGGTATTCCATGGTATAATGTAATGGGCAATCATGATGTGAATTATATGTCGCCCGATGATAAACAGTCCGATGATACTTTTAAAAGGGTTTACGGGCCTTCAACTTATGCTTTTGTTTATGGTAAAGTGCATTTCATCGTTTTAGATGATATTCTTCATCACGAAGAAGTGGGTTCAACAAAGTATGAAGGTGGATTAAGACCAGAACAACTAACTTTTGTAAGTAATTATTTAAAAGAAGTTCCCAAAGAAGATCTGGTAGTGCTTAATATGCATATTCCATTTGATTTACAGGGAAGAAGTTTTCGCTCTGCCGATCAGGATCAATTATTTGATTTATTAAAAGATTTTCCAAACACTCTTTCAATTTCGGGTCACACTCATTTATTAAACAATTATTATTTTAATACAACTAATAGTAGCTGGCAACAAAATATGCCTCATCACCATTTTAATGCTGGCGCAACCTGTGGAAGCTGGTGGTGCGGATTACGTAACGAAAATGATGTGCCACATACAATGATGAGGGATGGAGTGCCCAACGGTTATGCTTTTGTCAATTTCAATGGAACGGATTATGTAATTGACTGGAAAGTCGCCGGAAGTGCTGAAGATCATCAAATGAACATATATGTACCACGAGGTGTAGTCGCACATTCATCAGATACAACATTACTAACCGTCAATTTCTTTAATGGTTGTGAACAGTCGCAATTGAGGTTTCGGATTAAAGGACAAACAAACTGGAAGGAGATGAGGAGTGTTGAAAAATTTGATCCTTATTACGAAAAGATAGCACAACGTTGGGTAAATTTTAAAAAGATTAATCTGGATAAAGTATGGTTGGCAGATTCAACACTGACTGTTCATGATTTTCCGGGATCTCCATTGATTGGGCCAGCTAATACGACTCATATTTGGGAGGCAAATATAGGAACTGATTTTGATGCAGGAAGGTATATTATTGAAGTAGAAGCAAAAGATCGATATGGAAGAATGTTTAAGGCATATCAATCATTACGTATTGAAGATAAATAGTATTCGAATGTTGTTATTAATGTTTTAGTTATCATTTGCTGCGACGGGAAGTTCCAGTGTAACTGTTGTTCCTTGTCCTGGTTCGCTTTCGAATCGTATTGAACCATTTGATCTTTTTACTAAATCACGGCACAATGCGAGGCCCAGTCCGGTACCTTTTTCATTTTTGGTACCCGGTTGAGATTCAACAATAATTGAATTTGAAATTTTATCTAATGTATCTTTCTTTATTCCTGAACCATAATCTTTTATTGACAATACTATCTTTTGATTTTTAATCAAAGTACTTATTTGAATTTCACCTTTAGGCTCTGAAAATTTAATAGCATTTGAAAGAATATTTCTTGTAATGGCCATGAAAGCATCTTTGTCAACAAATACAAGCTCGTCACTTTTTAGTTGAGTCTTTATTTTTATTTGCTTCTGTTCTGATGAAGGAAATACTTCAGAAAAAGCTTCCTGAATGAGTGTGTTGATTGAATAAGGTGAAGGATTTAATACTAAAGAGTTAGTCTGAGTTATTGACCAATGTAACAGATTCTCAAGAAGTTTATAGGTAGACTCAGATGCCAAGTGAATTTGTTTATGAAATTCTATCAAATCATCTTCCGTCAAGAACTTGCTATCTTCAACCAGAACTTTTGATAGTCCAATTAACACCGAAAAAGGTTGACGCAGATCATGTGCGATGATCGAGAATAGTTTATCCTTAGTCGCATTAGACACGGTTAACTCTGATAAAGCCTCTTTCTTAGCTTTATTTAAAGTAATAAGTTCGGAATTTTGATTTACAACTTCTTTATAAAGGTTATCGGTGCGGCTTTTTTCTTCAGCCAGTTTGGTTTTGTAGTAAAATTCTTTAAACCTCGCTTTTTCACTAAGAATACTAACAGCGATAACTCCGATATATATTACCAATGGGTTGATGAATTCAACAGGTTTGGCAGAGTATAGAGGTATACCGTAAACTAAAGCCAAAACGGATATGGTTAATGGTATTAAATAAACCAAAATTATGGAAAGAAAGCCTTTTATAAAGAAATATGAACCAACATTTAGCATTATGAAAGCTGTAATACCTGGATTTATTAGGTTATGCTTAATGGTGATGGAAATAATTCCTAATCCCATAAATAGCATACTTAATACATAGAGGTTATTACTAATAACAACAAGTTTTCTTTTTTGCTTAAGTGGTGAATATTGAATAACTATTAAGAAGATAATCATTACTATCGCAGGAATGCGTGTGTAAGTTAATTCCGGTATTTTACGAAGGTAATGATCGGTAAAGCAATAAGTTATAAATACTGTTAGCATAAAAGGCAGCAATACCTTATAATACTTAAGTATTAGTTGAGGAAGAAACTGATAATATTTTTCCAGAATAATCTTATCAGTTTCTTTATCAGAAAGATAAAATCTTCTGGCAAGACGTTTTAATACCATTTAAATATAATTCGATTTGAAACTGCGGCGTTGGGATGTCTTGTGGCATCAAAATTATAAAAAAATCAAATGGTATTTAAATTTATGGACTTTACTTTAAATTGTTTTGATTAATAAAGGTTTTACGTCGATTTTATGAGGCTATTCTTTTTTTACGAGTGATATTTTTGAGTTTTTAAGATTAGAAAAATCAATTGGAGCTTGGTATAATGCATGATGCAGCTCATTCAACATTTCACGCAATGGAAAATTGTCAGGAACTTTGGAGAAATCAATCTTATCGATGGCATCGGGGGTTGCATATACACCAGGTACCCAATGGTTAGGAGTCTTCAATTCTTTATAGCGATATTTTGCAAAGGCAAGCAAATCGTAACATTTCCATAGTTTACGCCAATGAAGAAGTAATGGAATGTCCAGTTCCGATGGATCCTCTTCCAGTTGGTAAGCGTCAAAAGATGCATAAGGATCATCGTTTATCATTTGATCAAGGTTGAATTTAATCTTCTGATCAGATTCTTTTAAAGGAACATGGGTTGGGAAGATTCCTTTCATTTCTTCAAAATGGGCTAATTCAGTCATCCCAAACGATAAAGTGTGAATGGCAGGATTACTCAAACAGAATCGGGCATTCCATTGAATAGGTGTAGTGTTGGGAATTGCTTTTTTTATTTTTTCAGGAGCCTTGTATAACTGACCACCTTTGTCGTTGGGAGAAATAATAAAAACACCCATATCTTTTTGCTGAGCTAGTTTTACTGCAGCCTCATTACGTTGATAGAAATAGTAATAGTGAAGATTAACAAATTCGAAATATTCAGTATTAATGGCATTTAGAATCGTTTGTAGAGGAGCATGAGTACTAAATCCAACATGTTTAATGATGCCCTCTTCTTTCATTTTAAGTAGCTCTTCAACCGGCCCACCTGATTTGCATGCAGATTTCAACAAATCGTCAGTGTTAATACCATGCCATGCGTAAAAATCAAAATAATCTGTTTTCAGCGTTTTTAGTTGTTCTTCAACCAGGCGTCGTGTTTCTTCTGCAGTATTCGGATTTCCTTTTGTCATCAGGTAATAAGAAGAGCGATCAATTTTTAGTTCATCGTTCAATGACCGACCAAAAGCAGTTTCACTTTTGATATAACCGTACGCTGTTTCAAAATGATTGATGCCACTTTTAATGGCTTGATCTACTAATTGATTACAATGATCCTGTGTATCAGTTGGAATTTCTTGTCTGGGGTTATCCCAAACATGCTTAAAACGCATTCCACCCAATGTAATCACACTAATATTCTTATTTGTTTTCCCGAATCTTCTGTATTCCATTCCTTCTTACCTGATTTTTGTGATGCAAAAGTACTTGAAACATCAACAAAACTGAAATATGAAGGTTCATATGTGTTATTTATTTGTGTTTATAAAAATCACTCTGTTATTTTTGTTAAAGTAAACTAACATCGACATTTATCATGCATATAGCTATAATAGGAACCGGAGGAGTTGGAGGATATTTTGGGGCTAAATTGGCACAGGCTGGTAATAAGGTAACATTTGTGGCCAGGGGAGAACATCTTAAAGCGATTCAGGATAATGGACTGATCGTAAGAAGTATTGATGGCGATTTTCGAGTGGAAGATATTAAGGCAACTGATAAGATTCTGGATATTAAAAATCCTGATTTAATTATTACAGCTGTTAAAGCATGGCAGATAAAGGAAGTTCGTGAGGATATCAATAAAATTATTCATTCTGATACAATGATCTTACCGCTGCAAAATGGAGTTTTAGCTGCTGAAGAATTATGTGAGGTGATTAATCCTTCCCATGTGTTAAATGGACTTTGTCGCATTATTAGTAAGATTGAGGCTCCCGGTGTCATTAATCATTTTGGAGTCAGGCCTGAAATTGTTTTTGGTGAGATGGATAAACCTGATAGCAAACGAATGAAAGGCCTTTCTGAATCGTTTGATAAGGCAGGTATTAATTATAAAGCCTCAAGAGATATTGAGGCCGATGTCTGGAAGAAATTCATTTCTATTTGTGTAAGTGCGCTGCTTGCAGTAACTAAAACAACCTATGGTGAGATGTGTGAATTAAAAGAAACACGTCAGATGATGATTAATTTGCTAAATGAGGTTTATGATTTATCACAAAAGAAGGGTGTAAATATTAAACCTGATTTTATTGATAAAACGGTATCCTTTATTGATTCCTTTCCATATAAATCAACTTCTTCTTTAACCAGGGATGTATGGGAAGGCAAACCATCTGAAATTGAATATCAAAACGGAACTGTTGTGAAACTTGCTCAGAAATATGGAATTGATGTTCCGGTTAACCGTTTTGTTTATAACTGTATATTGCCAATGGAGTTAAAAGCCAGAGGACTAGGTTTGAATGGGAGATGAATGTTTGAAATAAGGTAGAATATGAACAATTTTCCATGTTTAAAAATGGATTGACAACTAAAGATTTTGGGAAATAGGTAAGTTTATAACTAATCTAAGCTAACAAATTTCCAATGAAAAAAATCTACCTATTTCTGCTTTTGCAGGCCTCAATGTTATTTCTTACTATTAATGGTCAACAATTGGCCTTTCCCGGAGCTGAAGGATTCGGAAAGTATTCCGTTGGTGGCCGGTATGGTTCTGTTTATCATGTAACAAATTTGAATGATTCAGGAACAGGCTCTTTGCGAGATGCAATGAGTCAGAGTAATCGAATTATTGTATTTGATGTAGCTGGAGTTATCAAACTAAACTCTGTGCTAATTGCTAAATCAAACATATATATTGCTGGTCAGACAGCACCGGGGGAGGGTATAACTGTTTATGGAAACAGGGTTTCGTTTTCCGGAGCTGATAATAGTATTTGCCGTTATATGAAGTTCCGGATGGGAGAGAAG
This sequence comes from Carboxylicivirga caseinilyticus, assembly GCF_050589785.1. Lineage (NCBI taxonomy): Bacteria > Pseudomonadati > Bacteroidota > Bacteroidia > Marinilabiliales > Marinilabiliaceae > Carboxylicivirga > Carboxylicivirga caseinilyticus. The sequence continues at coordinate 143,347 of NZ_JBNGOX010000003.1, forward strand.
TATGGCGATAGTGGTAAAGATGCTCTGGGTGTTGCCAATGGCTCAAACATGATTTTTGATCACTGCTCAATATCCTGGGGACGCGATGAGACTTTCTCAGTAAGCTGGGATGGCAAGGGAACTGAACCAACCAATATAACTATTCAGAATTGTATTATAGCGCAAGGTTTGATGAGCCATTCTGCCGGTGGATTGATTCAGACAAATGGCGGTGTAACATTATACCGAAATCTTTATGTTGATAATGATACACGAAATAATAAGATAAAAGGTGTAAACCAATATGTAAATAATATGGTTTACAATTGGCGTAGTGCTGCGTATATCATGGGAGGAGATTCTGAAGGATTATCATATGCCAATTGTGTCAGTAATTATTTTATCAAAGGTCCTGATGATGGGAATGTTCCTTTAAGCGGAGCCAATGCTAACTTTAATATTTATGCCGATGATAACTGGTATGATGGAGATAAAGACGGAAATCTGAATGGTGCTCTGGTACCATATTCTGATTATGCGGGTGGTCCCACTTTTAAGGATGAGCGGTTCGACTATCCGGTTTTACCAACGATAACTTCACAGGAAGTACTTGAATCACTACTTCCAGATGTTGGGGCATCTTTACCTTGTCGCGATTATGTTGATTATTATTTGGTTAATGAGGTGAAGTCGCTTGGAGAGATGGGTAAAATCATTACCTCAGAAGAAGAACTTCCGTTTGGGGCCCCAGACGGTTGGAATTTATGGACAGGTGAAAGCAGAGTTGATACAGATGGGGATGGCATGCCTGATTGGTGGGAGAATGACAATGGTTTGAATTCCAGCTCAGCCTCTGATGCGATGAGTTTGGCAGCGAATGGATATACAAATATTGAGAATTATATTAATAGTATTGATGCTACACATACTCAGGCTTATCTGCGAAAGCCTTTAAATCTTCGTTTAGCCTCTTCAACACAAACATCTCTTACATTGGAATGGTATGACTATTCAGAACAGGAAGATGGCTATATTATTGAAAGGCAACTTAACGGTGTATTTACTCAGATTGGAACTACAAGTGTCAATGAGTTCGTATTTACAATTTCTGATTTACAACCCGAAGAGGAAGGTGTATTTAGAGTAAAAGCGTTCAATGCCAGTATTGAATCTGAGTATTCAACTGTTTTAACATGCAAAACAAAGCCTGTTCCGGTTGAAGTGTTGGATATCGATACTTTTGAAGAAGATATGAGCTGGAATGGAAATGAAAATCAGAATTGGAATACTGCTTCAGCTAACTGGTTGGCTGATGGTGCGCAAGTAAGTTATACCAATAATAGTTCTGTGCTTTTCGGCACGATGGAAGGAGATCAGGTGATCAATGTTTCAGATGAAGTTCAGCCTGCTGCCATAGTTGTAAATGCTGATAGTAACTATACATTTTCAGGAAGTGCGATTGCAGGAACAACATCAATGAATAAGACCGGATCAGGAACATTAACATTAACCGGTAGTAATAATTACACCGGAGCAACTGTGATTCATGATGGAGTAATGGAAATAAGCACTTTAGCTAATGGTGGAATAGCAAGTTCTATTGGTGCATCTCAGAACTATGATTTTAACTGGGTTTGGTTAGGAGGAAAGATCGATTATACAGGAGCATCGGTTTCTACAGATCGCAGTGTTGCTTTGGATGAAACAACTGAATTCTCAGTCAGAAACAGTAGTTCTACTGTTACCATTGCTGGTAATATTGGCGGACAGGGTAGTTTGATAAAATCAGGCGATGGAAACCTGGTTTTAACAAAAGAGAATTCATATATAGGTCAAACAGCGATTGTTGGCGGAACATTGGAATTAAATGGTATGACGGCTCTTACAAATACTGCTGGTATGGGAACATCGGGCAAGGTTGTGCTTGGTGGTGGAAGGTTGAAACTATGGGGTGGAGAGAGTGCCAATTATGAAACCTATACTTTTGATATGGAGGTTGAAGGTAATACAACCAGTTATTTCCAAATGGACAGAACCTGCTACCTCAAAGGTAATGTTAGTGGTCAGGGTATTCTTAATTATGATATTTATTACGTTCGTGAATACATACAAGGTGACTGGTCGCAGTTTAGTGGTACTTTATATGCCAATGGTTTAGGAACAACCAGCGATGGCAATCAGTTGATGTTGAATAATACAAATGGTATACCTAATGGAAGATTAGTGACAACCGGAACAACTAAAGTAATTTGTTGGAAAAATGCCAGTACCATGCGTTTGGGTGGTTTATCAGGTGACATAGGAACGAAATTATCGGGAGCTGATAAGCAAAACAATGCAGCCACCATGACATGGATTGTTGGTGGTGCCGGAACAGACGAAACTTTTAACGGTGTTATCAATAATGAGTGTTCGAATTACAAGTACAATGGAACAACAAGTATCGTGAAGGAAGGAACCGGATATTGGCGATTGACAGGTTATAATACCTATGCCGGAACAACACGTGTTACCGATGGGAAACTAATTATTAACGGAACACAAACTTCGTATGCCTATACTACGGTGGAAGGTGGAACTTTGGCTGGTACGGGTCGTTTATACGGGACGGTTATTGTACGGTCAGGTGCATCATTAGAACCTGGTGATGAGCGTATAGCAACTTTCAGGGTGGCCAGCTTAAATTTGAACAGTGGAAGTACTGCCAGCATGGATATTAATGCTACTGCGATGACATATGACAGAGTTAGTTGTACAGCTGGTGTAACTTATAACGGTATATTAAACCTAAATATAACAGGTCAATTAAGTGCGGGTGACTCTTTTACGCTTTTCACAGGTTCAAGTTATTCAGGAACTTTACAGGAGATTATTCCGGCAGTTCCTGGTGATGGACTTGAATGGCAATTCGAGAATGGAGTTTTATCAGTGGTTGCTTCAACCGGAATAGATGATTCAGATTTATCAGATATTCAAATTTATCCTAATCCTGTTGATGACATTTTAAACATCAATGTGGATAAAACATATGTAAATATTGAAACCAGAATTATGACTATAAGCGGTCAGGAATTGATAAAAGTAAGTAAAAAGGATAGAGGTGAGATCTCTATTCAGTTGGATCACTTAAAGTCAGGTTTTTATCTGGTTGAAATTATTGTTGACAAAAAGCAGCCTAGGATTATTAAAATTGTTAAAAATTAGATAGTTAAGAATTATTGATTCAAATGCAAAGGCCATTCTGAATCGTCAGAATGGCCTTTTAAGAAGAAGAGAGTAGTTATAATCAATGCTTCCACCACATAAATTGCGGTGAAGTGTTTAGTATGGTTTCATATTGATTTGCAATGTCAGCCCAGTCAATTAACTTAAAGTTTTGAGGTTTATCTATACCGTTTTCGGTATTAAAACCATCCTGGACAACTAAAAGTCCACTAGGAAAATCCCCACCTAATGCCATGTTTGTTACAGTAAGGCCATCGGTTTCTTCAACACCGTCAATTGAATTATTGCTTTTAATAATAAAGTTACCCAGGTAACGGTTATCGCCTTCTTTTTCAAAAATAGCGTACGAAAAGTTACCTTGAACCGAGCCAATCAGATAGCCTTTGTTATTGCCGGCATAATAAATATCCAATCCTTCCAGATCGTAGGTGATATTAACGTTGGTACTATCGCTGTTGGCAAGCATTGTCATTTGGTTATCGGCATCTTCTTCTGCACTCATCTTCCAGATGGCTTTGCCTTCTTCAGCTACATACAAAATGCCTTCCTCATCATCGGCAACCATGCCTTCACATTGCGACGATAAAGTGATGGTACGAACTACTGTAGTGTTTACTTTGCCCGATTTTTCGGTGATTTTGATTTGTTGAATGTTACCGTTTTTACCACAGATAAATGCATAAAAGGTATCTTTTCTGCGGCTGTAATACATGCAACATCCATATGCATCATCAATAATGGTTGTGTCCATAAGACTTGGTGAATCAAGTAACGAAATAAGGCTGTCAGCAGTCACCTCAAAAGCTACCAAACCATTTGATATTCTTTCTGAAGCTACAGCTATGGCAATACTTCTGTTGGCTAATTTAAAATTATACCTTAAATCAACATTGTTAACTTTTCCAGCCGGATTGAAAGAAACCAATTCACCTTTTAGATTGTAAAGTGCCAATCCTGATTTTTTATCAGTTCCAAGAATGCGAGATTCAGATGGATTTTCCTCATTATACCAGATAGCCGGATCATCAGCTGCATCTTCACCAGTTGCTGCATTAACCGGTTGAGTTTGAGCTTTAGGAGTTACAACTCTTTTAATTTGAGCTTGTAAAGCAAAAGCATTGGCTTTTTTAACCGAGTCTTCAATGGCTTCCAATTCTCCATCCATCTTTACAATAGTGGTTTCGATAGAGGAGGAGGTGTCGCTTTTATGACGACACCCCAATGTAATTAATATAAGTATTGCGAAAAATAATGTTGTTTGCTTCATCATTTCAATTAAAAGTTAAAACGAATACCGCCCTGCATTTTAATGCCGTAATACTCGGCTTGCATTGTATATTTTGTTTCTCCCTGATAGTAACGCAAAGGTTGATCAAGAAGATTGTTTACTTCAGCAAAGAACTTAAGATTTTTTGTAATATCATACGAACCGCTAAGATCTACCTGAGTTGCTTTGTCGTAGTAACGATCTTCGAATGCTTCGCCTCCGTACTCATCCAGGAAGTCGCTGGCATAATTTAATGATGCACGTAGGGTTAGTTTCTTGCTTTCGTAAAAGATTGAAGCATTAACAGTGTGTTCAGGTGTTCCAGGTAATTTGATATCTTCATCTTCACGATCTTCTAAATGTACATTGCTTACTGTGTTGTAATTGTAGCTATAGTTAGCATATACACCAAGGTGTTTTAAGAATCCCGGAAGGAAAGTCAACTGACGCTGAAAAGCAGCCTCAAAACCAAATAAATCTGCATCTCCTACATTGATCGGTTGGATGTATTCCCATCTTTCACCATCAATATCTTCGTAGGTTGTTTGCTTTTCAATAAAGTCAGTGATTCCCTTATAATATAATCCTCCAGATACCAGACCGATGGAAGTGAAATAATGCTCAATCATCAAATCCAAGTTCATTGATTTGGTGGCATTCAAATCAGGATTACCTAAGGCTACCTCTAAGTCATCGAGGCTATAATTGACATATGGTACCAAGTCGTAATATTTAGGACGAGCCATGGTATTGGTCCAGGCAGCTTTCAGTTTGGTGTTTTCACTTAAGTCATATTTTAACAAGATACTTGGAAGGAAGTTAGCATAGTTGCTACTTTCTTTATCAGTAGGTGTTAATTCATCATTGTCGGCATCGTAAATGAAACCAGAATACTCAATATTCGTTTTTTCGTAACGAACACCGGCAACGGCATTTAGTTTTGAAGTAATTTTTTGATCCCAACGAACATAACCAGCTGTTACATTTTCGGTAGCTTCAAAGTTTCCTGCAATTTCTTCCGGAACAGATCCTCCTTCAAAGTCAGCGCCTTTTAAATTAAGCTTTCCAACATATTCAGCAGAAACATAGTTGCCTGCAATATAATCTCCGGCATGAAAATTATCTTTGGTTTTATTAACCATATTAGCTGAGCTTGTTGCTTCTAAAATAAAAGCATCTTCGTCTGTAGGCTCATACTCGAAAAATTCGTTTTCGCGTTTTTTCTCTTTGCCTTTGTATTTGAAACCAAACTTAAGATTTGAATTATTCATAACTGGTAACTCAAAATCCATTTTAAAGTTTTTATCAATATCATCGGTATACTGAAACTCTTCAGTCAGTTCTTTAAAACCCCAGTTGCTGTTTAAATCCTTAGCATCTGCATCGTTAACAATTACGTTAGGACTATCCATATCGGTTAAGTCTTGACTAACACTCACATCTTTATAACGCATGGTTAAATAACGTTCGTTCGGACGATCTTCTTTGGCTTTTGAATAAGAAGCTTTCCAGTTGGCAGTTAAAATACCAAAGTGATGCTCACCCCCCAATGAAAAGTTAGTTGTTGACTGATCTTCTAAACGGGCATATTTATTATCTTCTGTACCAGCTTTTGTTTGACGACGAATTTCAGCAATCATATTTCCTTCATCATCTTCTTCAATGTCTTTGTATTGAAGTCGATAACGATTCTCCCAGTCTTTGCGATGGTTGTAAATTCCTTTGAATTCCAGAGTGTGATTTTCGTTGATTTCGTAATCGAAAGAAGCTGAATAACTTTGGCGCTCGCGTTGAACCTGGTAAGTTCTTACCTGAAAGTCAACCATATTTCCGTCTTCGTCCCATTCGGCTTCGATATTATCAGAACCCAATTGGTGGTTGAAATAAGATCCGGAAATAACCATTCCCAGTTTATCATTAAAGAAACGTTGTCCATACACAATTGATCCGATAGCCATTGGTTTTTGCGAAAGGAAATTATATCCGCTACCTAATGTACCAGAGATACGACGTGCTCCCGGCTTTGATCGTGTAACCAGATTAACAGATCCACCAATGGCATCACCTTCCATATCAGCAGTTACTACTTTATTTACTTCAATGGATTGCACCATGTCGGCAGGAATAAGATCTAATTGTACAGAGCGGGTTTCAGCTTCAGCGGATGGAACCCGATCTCCGTTAATAGTTACTGAGTTTAAATCTGGTGCTGTACCACGAATGTTACCAAAGCGGGCTTCACCCTGATCGTATTGAACATTTATACCAGGAATACGTTTCAGGGCATCGCCTATATTCGAATCAGGGAATCGTTCAACCTGGTCTGCAGCAATGATATTAGTAACATTAATACTGTTTTTTTGTTGGTTCAAGGCTTTTGTTTGTCCTTGCAACTGACCATTAATTTTTATTTCCTGAAGTTCAATCCCTTCGTTGAGTACAAAATTCGCTTGGGTACCAATACCTCCTTTAACTTCTATGGTTAAAGTTGTTCTTTCAAATCCAATGTAGTTAACGACTAAGGTGTAAATACCATCTTGAAGGCTTATTAAGCGATAAAAACCGTTGACATCCGTAATAGTGCCTATTTCTGTGTTGTTTTCAATGTAAACTGCAGCTCCTGGTAATGGAAAGTTTTTAGAATCGGTTACTCGTCCGTGAATAAATCCGTTTTGTGCATAAGTTGTGATGCTTACCAATATTAAAAACAGAGTAAGCCACTTCATTTTTTTCATGATGTTATAGGTTTAAGTAAATTCTCATGCAAATGTAGAGCGGCAGGATAAGCAGTAAATTAAGCAGATATGAAGTTTCAGTAATCAGAATACTGATTTAATGTTAAGATGTTAAAAGAAGGTTATGTGAACCAACAAGGTGATTCTGTTAAATGATAATATAATAAGATTATAAGGTAATTAAAGATTACTTAACATCTTGTTGGGGGAGTTTAGATAAAGACTTTTTAGAATAGAGATTGGTAATTCTGATTCTTATTAAAACGATGATGGAATTGAAATTTTATCTTCAGAACCACCTCTTCCTTCTGAAATATATAATCATCACAATGGTAAGGGCAATCATCAATATCCAAACACTCAGGTAGCCATATTTCCAACCTAGTTCGGGCATGTTTGTGAAGTTCATGCCATAAATACCGGCAACAAAAGTGAGAGGTATAAAGAATGTTGCTACAATGGTAAGGGTTTTCATTACCTGATTCATTCGATCTCCCTGAACAGAAAAGAAAAGATTAATATTACTTTCTAAACGAATATTTATCTGTTCGCATTCATCAATCAATGTCAGGCACAAGTCTTTTATCTCAAAATAATATTTAACGTGTTTGGGTTCAATCATTAAAAATTCTTCGCGTTCAATCATTGCCACAAAATCTTTGATCGGAGTCACCGTGCGCTTGATCTGGTAAATCTGACGTTTGAATGATTCGATATATTCCAAAAGATCAGGACTCAGGTCAACTTTTTTGGAAGTAATGGCAATATCATTTACTTTCTCTTCAATTTTGGCAATGGTTTTAAAATAGTTATCCAAAATTGATTCTAATAGTAGATAGAGTAAGTAATCGGTACCACGCTGACGGACAATTCCAATATCCTGTCTGATACGTTCGCGAATATGATCGAAGTGATCAGCTTTTTTCTCCTGGAACGATACCAGAAAGTTGGTTCCCAGAATGAAACTGATTTGTTCCAGGTTAACGTGGTTATTATCTGATGGCAGAATGGATTTTAATGAAAAGAACCAATAATCATCGTACTGCTGGAACTTAGGTCTTTGGTTTATATCAAGTATGTCTTGCAAGGCAAGCTGATGAATACCCAATTGGTTACAAATAAACTGAATGATTTCAGGTTCGTGTATTCCATGAATGTTTAACCAGTGAGATTGATGATCTTTAGCAAATTCTTTTACTGATTTGTAATCGTACTCAACGTCTTCTGTATAGCTTTCAGCATTGTAATCAAAAAGTTGAATGCTGATGTTTTCTTGTTGACCTTTGCCTGTGTATAATGCTATTGCAGGATTTAACTTTTTTCGGTTGAGTACTTGCATTGCCATTGTTTTGGTTCAATAAACTAACAATCAAATATAGGAAATGATTTTAGAATTTCGGCTAGAGTATGTAGTACAGAGTCCGTAGTCCGAAAAGTAGTGAAGCATTCTAAGATTATACATTTTTCTTCGGACTTTGTGCTTCGAGCTGTAGACTTAAATAAAAAAGGCCAACCCTGAATGAGTTGACCCTTTGAAATATAATTTGAGTTGTTACTCGTTAGTTATATTTTGAAGCACGAACAGCCTTAATATCTTCATCAGCAAGATACTCTTCAAAATCCATTAATTTATCAACAATTCCGTTTGGCGTTAACTCAATAACACGTCCGCAGGTTGTACGAATAAATTCGTGGTCATGAGATGCCATTAAAATCTGCCCCGGGAATGTTTTCATATTGTTGTTAAATGCCTGAATGGACTCCAGATCCAAATGGTTGGTTGGGTGATCCAAAATCAATACGTTTGGCTCTTCCATCATCATACGGGCAATCATACAACGCATCTTTTCACCTCCGGATAAAACAGTAGCATTTTTCTCAGTATCGTCATTTGTAAACAACATTTTTCCTAAGAAACTACGCATGTAATCTTCAGATGAGTCTTTCGCAAAATTTGCCAGCCAATCATATAATTTAATATCTTTTTGGAAAAACTCTGTATTATCCATTGGTAGATAGGCCGAGGTAATGGTTTGTCCCCAGGAATATTCTCCTGTATCTGGTTTTAATCTGCCATTGATAATTTCGAATAAGCTCGTTACAGCACGGTTGTCGCGCGAGATAAACACCACTTTCTCATCTTTTTCGATGGTGAAGTTTACGTCATTAAATAATTTCTGACCATCAATTGAATAGCTTAGGTTTTCAACTTTTAATATTTGATCACCCGACTGACGTGAAGGTTGGAAGATAATTCCGGGATAACGTCGTGTAGATGGTTGAATTTCTTCAATGTTCAGCTTATCAATCATCTTCTTACGACTGGTAGTTTGTTTCGACTTAGCCACGTTAGCACTAAAACGCGAAATAAACTCCTGAAGCTCTTTCTTTTTCTCCTCTGCCTTCTTATTCTGCATTGCCTGCTGACGAGCAGCTAACTGACTTGATTCGTACCAGAAACTATAGTTACCTGAGAAGTTACGAATCTTACCGAAGTCAATATCTACAATGTCAGTACATACATTATCAAGGAAGTGACGGTCGTGAGATACAACAATCACTGTATTTTCAAAGTTGGCCAGGTAATTCTCCAACCAAAGAACCGTTTCAAGGTCAAGGTCGTTGGTAGGCTCATCGAGTAACAGGTTATCCGGGTTACCGAATAAGGCCTGAGCAAGTAATACACGTACTTTTTCTTTACCCGAAAGATTACCCATGGTTTGGTAATGAAGCTCTTCTTTAATGCCTAATCCGCTTAATAATCCTGCAGCATCGCTTTCTGCTGTCCATCCTCCCATAGAAGCAAAGTCATCTTCCAGTTTGGCAGCTTTCATACCATCTTCTTCATTGAAATCAGGCTTTAGATACAAGGCATCTTTTTCCTGCATCACATCCCACATTTCTTTATGACCCATCAGTACTGTATTCAATACTGTGAATTCATCAAAAGCGTAGTGATCCTGCTTCAATACAGATAAACGTTCGCCCGGCTCCATTTTTACGGTTCCTCGGGTTGAGTCTAAATCACCTGCCAAAATCTTCAGGAAGGTTGATTTACCTGCACCGTTGGCTCCAATAAGACCATAGCAGTTACCTGGAGTAAACTTTAAATTAACGTCGGAGAATAAAGGTTTTTTGCCAAATTGAATGGCCAGATTTGATACTGTAATCATTGTTTATGCGTTTTTAAGCGGCTGCAAAATTAACACAATTAATTGACTTAATGAATTGAATGGTGTTAAGAAAGGCTAAAGATTTTAGTAAATAAGCAGTTAATCGAAATTAAAGTACAATTCAGGAATTGATATTTGTAAATTATAAAGTTATTGCAGCAATACTAAATTAGAAAATGATCAAGAATACTGCTTCTTAAGCAATATACTTTAATCGAAGATAAATGAATAAAAATGTACTTACTGAATCTTACTCTTCATCAGGCCAGATAACAACACCATCTTCATCATCAAAGAAAGGGCCGTACTGTATCTCTGTTAACAGGTCATTATCAAAAAATAGATTCAAACTGAAATCGTTATTAGTGGCTACCATTTGCATTGCACTACCATCTTCCGAAAGGTCTTCCATCTCAAATTCACCCAGATTAAATACTTCCATCTGTTCCATTACCTCTCCCTGACTTAGTCCAATTAAATCCAATCCTTCGAAAAGTACATCGGGTGATGCTGTTGTGATAGAAAGCAAACGCCAGTCGGCATCTTCTTCAAACGAAAGAGAAAGATCCTGATCATCGTAATGCCAGGCTTCCATGGCACCCGATTCATTATCCCCAGCCAATTTTTCTTTTTCACTTGGCTCACCCATTATTTTCAATACCTCGTCGCGATTCATTCCAAAAATTAACTGACCTAATCCTTGTCCAAGTGTTATTTCGTGCATGACTGTTTTTTTATTTGGGTCAAAGGTAAGCAATGGTTTTAAGATGTAAACCGCCTGTTGGCTTTTTTCTCAGCTTGCTTTTTTTTGCTGTTTAATCTTTTTTCAACCGACGATTTAGTTGGGCGTGTTGGTTTACGTTTTTTCTTTGGGGTTAAAGCAGCAGCCAACAGATTATAGAACCGTTCGGTTACAATCAGTTTGTTTCTTAGTTGAGAACGTTCTGTTTGAGCTGTTAAAATCAATTCTCCTTCCTGGTTGAGTTTGTTGGATAACTTATGCAGGAGTATCGACTTTTCATGCTCATTCAATAACTGTGATGATTCAATATGAAATCGTAATTCTACTTTTGAATTAACTTTATTAACATTCTGTCCACCGGGTCCACCACTGCGGGATGATGAATAACTTAGCTCCGATGCAAAGTCTCTGTTTTTAAGTCCTAACTCAGTCATCCGACTAATTTATGGGTTTAAACACTGAATCTTCGGAGTGCTGTAATAATCTCTTTTTGATGCGGATGTATAGGTAAACCATCAAAGGTGCAAATGTCAGTAACAGCCATTTGTTTTGCGACATCAGAATAAAATCGTAAATGCCGTGAAACAGGAATGGATAAAAAAATGCATTTATCAAATGATAGGTTTGTTTTTTACTGATAAAACGAGCCAGACCAAGATGATATCCCATCATAACACCAAACATGGCATGAGCCGGCACTGCGGTAAAGGCTCTTGCTAAACCTGTTTGAATACCGTTGTCGGTGTTTAATACATACATGATGTTTTCAATCAATGCAAAACCAAGCGATACAAAAACAGCATAAACAATGCCATCAAAACGTTCATTAAAATTTTTGTTTCGCCAAACCAAAAGCATTACGGCAGTCAGTTTAAAAGCCTCTTCCCAAAATGATGCCACAAAAAAAGCATCCAGAAATGCATTTGTCATCTGGTTGGTTTTTAAGGGGTGTAGAAAAGAACTGGTCCATTGTTCACCAATAATAATGGGGATGCAGATGATCATGCCTGCAATCAGCGATTTAATCAATAGTCCGAAAGGTTCCTTTTCGTACTTGTCGCGGTAATAGATATAAAAGAGTATGATTAAAACAGGTGCTGAGGCTATTAAAATAAGATTCATTCTAACGATAAAAGGTTTAACTTATAAGTTCGAAAATACAATTTTGAATCGATTTTATGCCAAATTATTTTCGAGCCATGTATGTTGAGGAATTTTTAATTTGCTGTTTCGGTTAAAGGAACCGATGCTATTTCTCAACTCTTTCTTTCAGTGTTCGATAATTAATTTTGCCAGTTCCCAGTAATGGTATCTCATCCACCTTTTCAATTCTTCTGATTTTGGCAATAGGTGCAACTCCATTGGCTATTAAATAATTATTAGCCTCTATAAGGTCAATTTCCTCGGTGGTAAACAACACTATATCAGCAGGCATAGTCTTATCACTTCCTTCAATAGCCAATACCTGTTCATCTTCTTTTCCATATTTCTCCAAAAGAATATGTTCTATGAAAGGAAGACTGATCATTTCTCCGGCGATCTTAATAAAACGCTTCAGGCGCCCTGTGATAAACAGGTATCCATCATCATCAAAATAACCTAAATCACCCGTTTTATAATATTGTTTGCCATCTATGGTTTTAAAAGGTCTTAGTTCAGGTTGGTTCAGGTATCCGGCAAAAACATTATCGCCGCTGATGTATATCATACCGGTTTCGTTGGGTGCCATTTTCTTCCCGGTTTCAATATCAACAATCAAACCTGACAAGCCTGGTAATAATTTTCCAACACTATTTATTTTTTGTAATTCAAAAGGATTCAATGAAATAACCGGCGAACATTCTGTAATACCATAGCCTTCCAGGATTAGTGCGTTTTGAGTCATGCTTTCGAATTTCTCTTTCAACTCCAGAGGCATGGCTTCGGCACCAGATATGGCATATTTTATCGATTTAAAAAAGTATGGCGTTCCTTGTGAAAGCAATAGCTTAAGAAAACCGGGGGTGCCAATAAGAATATTAGCCTGTACATGCTTGAGAACCCTCAGTACCTCACGTGCATCAGTAGGATTGGGAGTGTAGGCAATTTTAATTCCTGAAATCAGCGGTAAAATACTTAAAACAGTAAAGCCAAAGCTGTGGAAAGGTGGTAGAAATGAAAGAAATACCTCGTTATTGTTTATGTCTATCATATCGAAAGCTCCAGCCAGATCGCTTACAATGTTTTTGTGTGTTAGCGGAACTGCTTTGGGCAAAGCTTCGCTGCCTGAAGTAAACAGTATTACGGCTGTTTCATCGGGTTCGTTGATTTGTATTAACGAAGGGAAATACGATTTGATAACACCTTTCAGTTTTGTTAAAATGTCAATATTCGGAATTTCTCTTTCCAAAAGGATCAACTTCGAATGGATGCTTTCAGGCAACATCTCCTTTATTTTATCGATAAAGGAACCTGCAGAAAGGATGTTTTTAACTTCAGCGGTTTCTATGCAATGTTCAAGTACTTTGTTACCAACAGTCCAGTTAAGCATTACCGGAATCTTACCAGCCAGGTAACAGGCTCCAATCAGTAAGGTGGTACTTTGTAAAGCAGGTAACATTATACCCACATGCTTTTCGGGCACCTTGTCTTTAATTAATTCAGCTACTACGCATGCTTTTAAAAAGAATTCCTTACGGTTTGCTGATCCTAACATTGCATCGTAAGTAAACGGATCACTTTTATGCTTGCTGAAAGTGTTTACAAAAAGGTCTGATATACTTCTGTGAGGATTGATTTTAATGTTTTGGATCTGAGTTAGATTCTGATCCAGATTACATTCGGGCAAATCTGAATCACTCTGAAATTTACCCATTGCTGCCAAACATAAATCAGCAATAGTACGTATTTCGGTTATCTGAGGAGCTGAAAAAGTAGGGAAGTTGTTTTCTACTTCCGATAATATCTCCACTAAATTCAAAGAGTCAGCACCCAGATCAACCTGTAAATAGTCAGTTTCTTTTATTTGTTCTGACGGGATATCCAGAATTTCACCAACACATAAGCAAACCAATTTTAATGTGTCCGAAGGAATTGTTTCTTCCTCTGTTGCTTTTCTTTTGGCTTTGACTTTTTTCAGTGCATCTTTTATTATGGCAGGTAAATTACGGTTCAGTTTAGATGCCAGAAAATGTGCTTTGAGATAATTAACCGGTTCCTCGCCATGCAAATTATAAGTCTCTTCCAAAAATGTATTGAACTCTGATTTACCTATCTGACTGTTTGATTTTGCTTTTTCTGTTATGTTTTCAAATTCGATGGTAATCTTTCTTCGTGGCATAAAGAAGATTAGGTTGATCATTAAAAAGCCGATTGTTTTCAATATCATTCCAAAGAAACCAGGTGATTTACCTGTCCAGGCTTTTGACCATCTACTACCCCAAAAACCTCTTATACGTGCTGCTATCACTTCAACATCCTGTGGTAAATCTTTTACTACCCGGTAGGCACTTTGTTTGTTTAAGATCTTTTCGTACCCCTGGGTGGCAATATGACCACTGGGATAGATTACAATATTCTTTTTAAGAGAAAATCCATGATTCACAGAATGAACAATCTCTTCCAACACATTGGTATTACGACTACCTGCTTCCAGATCGCTTACCCGAACTGCACCCCATGACGAAAACATGGTTTTAGCCAGTGGCATATCATAATATCCTGATGTCACTACCGGAACAGCCGTTGTGTATTTATATAAATGAGCAAACAGTACAATAGGGTCCATGATTGCCTGATGGTTGGGCAGAATCAGTTTGGGAGATTGCTGACTGAATACTTCTTCACCTTTCACCTCAATTGTATAACGAAGGCTTAATATGGCTCTTAACCAACCAAAAAGTACCTTGACAATTTTTAATATAATTGGATGATGTTGCTTCATTTGTTGCAAATTACAATATTATTTTTCTGCATTTAATTGTCTGGCACCCGGTATCTTCAACCAGGTAATAAGGGTTATTAACCATATGATACCGGCAATTGTTGCAAATACTGTTACAGAATTAGTTGTTGATTCAACCAATCCAAATATCCCCGCTGATGCTAAAATAAAAGAAAACAAAACAAGGTTGTTATAGGCCAGAATGACTCCAAGTTTTCTTCCTTCTACTTTCGATTGAATAAACGAATTTAATGGTATTTTAAAAATACCTGCAAAAAAGGCAGTTAAAACAATTAAAATTGTAAATAAAGTTGTTGAAGGATTCATCAGATAAATGAGTGTTACGCTGATTCCCATTCCTAATCCTCCAATGGGTACCAGATACATTTTTAGTTTATGGTTTGAAATGACTCCTGTAACATAACATCCGGCTCCAATACCAATGGCAACCAACGCCATTATAGTTCCGGTTGCGGTATCTGATAGCTGCAAAACCTGTCGGCAATGAGGTATGATATTCATTTGTAAAAGAGATCCAATAGCCCAAAAAGTTGCCAATCCAAATATTACAGTGTTTAATCCTTTAACCGATTTACTCAAAATGTATGAATCACGAATAAATACAAGTGGATTCAATGATGTAGGTTCTTCATCAGGTACTGTTTCTTTGGGATGAATTTTTAAACTGGTTAACCAGCCTAATACAGCAAACAAAACAAGTGTTGTGCAAACAATAAGGATTCTATATTGGGCCAGCATCTCATTTTGGATGGTGTCCGACACAATTCCGGCTGCAAATGTTCCGATTAAAACTCCAATGAAAGTTAACATTTCCATGGCTCCTGTACCGTAAGGTATTCCTTCTTTTCCTCCAATGTCACGAATAATTCCGTATTTGGCAGGAGAAAACAAGGCACTTTGTAAACCCATCAGAAAAATGCCAGACATGGCAACAGGCACATTTTGCAGAATAAAGCCTACTGCGGAAATGAGCATGATAGGAATCTCAAATAGCTTAGCCTTCTGAATTATTTTTGCTTTGGAATGATCACGAGCCAATTTACCTGCTAATGGTGAAAAAAGGATATAAGGTATTACAAACAATCCTGAAGCCAGTGATATGATTATAGATTCTTTATCAGCAGCCAACCATGTTGTACCAATGAAAAATATTAGATATTTCAGATAATTGTCGTTTAGTACACCTAAGAAATTGGTTATAAATAAAGGTATCCATCTGAATTTAGAATGTTCCATAACATTTGTATTATGCTGCTAATGTTTTGTAGAGCAAGGCGACTAATGTTACAACCGCCTTGCATACTCAGCTAAAATATGAAATTACCCTTTAATATGCTTAGGCTTCTTCAGTATTAGCATCAGTTTTTTCTGAATGTTCAGGAAGATCTTTTTCTTCCTTGTCCAGCCAGCGCTTATTGATATGTGCGATTCCAAGAGTCAGTAAGCCAATAATCATTAAGAAAATCATTTTACTGATGTTGGCTGATCCTGACAGATCCCAGAAAAATACTTTGGCTGATGTAAATAGGATTACGATCGTTCCCAATATTCTGAATGTCTTTGCTTTTGTATGTGCTCCCCAAAGGAATATCAACAAAGCATAAACGATGTAAGAGATTGAAATTGCCAATGGTCTGCTGAAATGATCAATGTTATAGGCTGTCCATATATTACGTATCTGAACGGTAAATAAGGCCGCTACAATAATATTGGAAACAATGGCAAACAAGTTACTTAGTACCGGATTATCCTTCTGTTCTTTTTTACCCATGTAAAAACCAAATGCAGCCAGAATCATCCAGGTAAATGCACCCGCATTAATAAAAGGTATATACCTGATTCCCCAAATGGTAATCCATTGTACATCCCATGCTACGGTGAACCAGTAAATAATAAGCATCATCCAGGCTGCATAGCTAACATATCGTAGTTCGTATGATTTTACAAACTGACCGATGGAGTATGCTCCTGTAATGACCATAAACCAAAGAAGTGTGGTTGCAACATACTCCATTCCGTATATGTTCATAGGTTTAATGTTTGCTGCCGAAATAGCAAAAAGAACCAAACCTAAGCAAACATATATCAGTCCCGGGAAGATGTTTCTACCCGATAGAAGATACACAAATACAGAGGCAATCATAAAGGTAAAGCCAACTACCAACAAAGGAACCGTAAACGTGATAT
Organism: Carboxylicivirga caseinilyticus; assembly: GCF_050589785.1. Lineage (NCBI taxonomy): Bacteria > Pseudomonadati > Bacteroidota > Bacteroidia > Marinilabiliales > Marinilabiliaceae > Carboxylicivirga > Carboxylicivirga caseinilyticus. The sequence continues at coordinate 160,598 of NZ_JBNGOX010000003.1, forward strand.
CAAAACTTCCAAGAATATAAATCGACCAGAAGATAAACAACATGGCATTTAGTAAACTCAAATAAAGGTTCCAACCGGTAAACTGATCTTTTTCTTTATGAGAAGCAAAAATAATTCCACCCATGTAAACCATAAACAATGTTGCAGCATAGAAAAATGGTCTGCCCCACGAAGTTGGATCGAAATAGATGTAATAGGTAGCATAGACCAAAACGGTAGCTACAAAAGTCATTATGCGAAGTTCCTGCCATTTTTTAGCAATACTCACATAAAGCGATCCAAGATTAATGATTAATACATAGCTGAATAAAACCATGTCGTGTTTTGCCTCAGCCTTCATTAAAATAGGAGAAAGTAATCCGCCCAGTACACTAATAAATATCAAACCTCTCAGTTCATATTTATAACTGATTAGTGTAGTAAGTGCTGAAAGAGCCAGAACAGAAATCAACATAACGTTGTAAGGCCAGTTTAAATCATCGGTAAAGGCTACATAGGTAAAGGTTGCATAAATAATGCTGATGCCTGAGCCTGCCAGAATCTGACATGTGTAAAGAGCGCTTTTGCGGTAATAGGTAAATCCGCTGAAAAGCAGGGTCACTCCAATGGCAAAGCCCGAAAGGACGCGAATCTCAGGAGGAAACCATCCGTTTTCGAAAGCAATTTTCAGGAAATATGTAAATGCCGAAAACAAAAACAGAATTCCCAGTGACGTAATCCAATGCTTTTTTATCAGGTCAATCATGATTAAAAATTTAGGTTACTACTTAATTGACGGAACAAACTTAGGCACGGTTTTACTGTTTATTCAAACCAACTTTGTTAATAAACGTACTTTTGAAAAGTGTATAAATATTGTAAATTGCATAATATATAATGGATATATAATGTCAATACGGACTTTTGAAATACTATAAATGGATGCCTTAGTTGAATTGATAAATACCTTTACAAAGAGTGATGTAAATGACTTCACATCCTTTATTCATCGGATGAAGCAGAAGGAAGGGCGCAAGGATTTGCAACTGTTTCAATATCTGTATAAAAACAGGGAAGCTTCGCCTAATGAGATAATCAAACATATCTATCCCGATGATAATAAAGAGGCTTACCATGCTCTTCGAAAGAAATTATATAAACATCTGAATGATTTTATTTATCATCAACAGGTTCGGAATGATTATACGTTAGAATCACAGATAAATGCCCAGGTGAGCATGGCCCGATACCTGAAAGAGCATAATATTATGGGATCGGCCTGGAAGTATTTGCAAAAAGCCGAAAAGATGGCGGTTGGGGCGGAACATTTCGCACTAGCCAATAATATAGTGAGTTTGCAACTGGATATGCCGATTAAGGATTTGAAGCAGGATTTAAAAACATTATTGGCACGTAAACAACGTTACTTACGTTTGGCAGTTGAAGATGAACATGCTGATACCGCCTATAAAATCATTAAGCATTTGTACAGAGAAGCCAAGGTTTCAACTGAAGATGTCGATCTGGAGAAAGAAGTGGAATGGATTTTTGAACAGTACCAGTTAAACAAAGCTCTTTCGAATCGTCCGTCGGTAGTTTACAAGCTAATGTCAATTCTACGAAGTGTGGCGGCATCCAACAAAGATTATTATCACTTCGAGCCATTATTGTTGAGTTATTATAATCAGATTGATGCGGAGGCAGCGGAAAAAAAATCGAACCGGGTGATTATGGCTCGTTTGCAATACATGGTTGCACATACTTTATTCAGAAATAAAAAATTTGCAGAGTCGATACAATACCTTAAAATATTGCGCGAAAGCCTGCGTACATTGGTTAAAACAGAGTATGTACGTATGTTGCCCAAGCTGACACAATTGTATGGTGCTAACTTGTTTTTTACAGGAAAAATTTCTGATGCCATAAGAATAGTTGATGCTAATTTTACAGAAAAACTGAGTATTCAACAGGAGGACAGTTTAAACCTCAAACTGAATCAATCGATCTATCATTTTTTTAATCATGATTACAGGCAGGCTGCCAAAGTGCTGGCTTCTGTTGGTCACTCCAATGCATGGTGTGCAAAGGTGGCAGGCATTGAATGGGTGGTAAAGAAAGATATGCTGGATGTGTTCATTCAGTTTGAACTGGGGCATTACGAGATTGCCTCCAACAGGGTAAGAGCATTGCTTCGACAAAAAGGTTTGTTCAGAAATCAACCACAATATGAAAGGGTAGAGGTTTTTATTAAACTAATCGGAAAGATTGTTGAAGATCCGGAAGTGGCTCAATCAAAAGATTTTTATGATGAGGTTGAAGAGTCGTTCGACTGGCAACCCATTGCCGAAGAAGATTTGCATGCATCGGTGTTTTATACCTGGCTGAAAGCTAAGTTGCTGGGGCGCGATTGCTACGAAGTGTTGTTGGAATTAATTTCCATTTACCAATAATAAACTGTTGCTTTGCAGTATGGAATTTGAATTGAATGTTCAGAACAGAAACAAGGAAGTGACCTTACCAAATGGAACTACGAAAGTGAAGATTGAAGTTTCGCGCAATAGTTGTAAAGATGTACTTCTGGAAGTGGTGGATGCTGATGGTCAGGCCAAAGGAAAACCTTTGGAAAAATGGTTGCCCGAAGTAAAATCCAAATCAATGAGTGGTATTCGGTTTATGATGAATGATTTCAGTACGAAGCCAATTGTGATTAAATTAGACATCAGGTAAGTGGTTAGTGTGTTGATTGTAAGAAATCAAAATGGTTTATTTCAAGATTCTTATTCGAATAGATTAAAATGAAATACGTAATAATTTTAATGGCAATTTTTTTAACGGCTTGTCAAAGTTTAACATACATCCAAAGCGGAGATATTCTTTTCAGGGGAAGGAGTAACGGAAGTTTATCATCTGCCATTGATGATGTGACTCAAACAGGGCATGACTTTCATTTTACTCATATGGGTGTTGTTGAAATGATAGACGGAAAGGTGATGGTTTGGCATGCTGCACCTGAAAAAGGTGTTGTCTGTGAAAGTCTTAAGCAGTTCAGCTCGGCCAATAAAGAAGATTCATTGATGATAGGTCATTTCAGGATTAATGGGATAAACCAGCAAAAGATTGATGAAGCATTAAAAATGGCTAAAAAATTTAAAGGACAGCCCTACGATTATACTTACATCATGGAAAGCGAAGGATTTTACTGTTCGGAGTTTGTATATACCCTGTTTGAAAAGGATAGTATCTTCACCCTCGATCCCATGACGTTTAAAGATGCACAAAGTGGCGAATATCATCAGGGTTGGATTGATCACTATGAAAAAATGGGGATTGAAATTCCGGAAGGAAAACCAGGGTGTAATCCTAATGGCATGGCAGCATCAGAAAGGCTTACTTTTTTAGGCTATTTATCCAACTAAACATACCAATAATGGCTTTGGAAACAGGAAGTATCAGTGTAATAAAAAATGAATTAAAGCGCTTGCCCAAAGAGGTGTTGGTCGATCATTTATTGCGTTTAGCTAAATACAAGAAAGAGAGTAAAGAGCTGCTGAGCTATCTTTTATTTGAAGAACATGATGAGGCTAATTATATAAAAGAGGTCAAGGAAGAAATTGAAAGTGAATTTGCGTCAATAAATTATTCGTCGGTGTACTATGCTAAAAAAGGGATTCAAAAAGTATATCGAATGGTAAGTAAATATATCCGGTATTCGGGTAAGAAAACTACACAGGTTGAATTGTTAATTCACTTTTGTAAGCAATTGAAAGGCTGTAAGGTAAATTACAAAAGGAGCAAGGTTTTAAAGAATTTGTATGACCGTCAGATAGTGGCCATTTCAAAAGCGATGAATTCACTACATGAGGATTTAAGATTAGATTACGAGAACGAACTGGAAGAAATTTTATAAAATGGGAATACTAAGAACCATAAAGAGCGATTACGAAATGTACGAAAACCACAGCCTGGAGTGCTTTGTGGCAATAGAACGTGATGATTGTAAGCAGATCAAAGCTTACCATAAAGCTAATAAAGGTAAAAAGCCCTTACCCAGTCAAAAAATAAAAGGTTACCAATTTATAATGGATGAAGAATTTGAGTCACTCAAAATTGACTTTTCAAAAGAAATGCGATTCGAAATCAGAGATTTGGTAAAAGTAAAGATGTAAAGTCTTTCTTTTATCCTCATCAATATTATTCATCTTTAATACATCTAACAGATAAACCGGTTTGTTTGAGATATGATTGTTGATTAACGGCCTGGTACGAATCAAATAAATAGTAGCCATAGGCATTTTGTTCATCAATCATTGTTGTACTCCAGAACATACCAAGGCTTTGGGCAGGATAAGAATAACCCTGTAAGGCACTTTGTCCGCCGCCAGGCAATGCTGTAAAGCCACTGCTGTTATTTGCATAATCATTTCCTGTTGCCCAATGGGCAGCTCCTGTTTCTTTTAATGCATTTCCTGCATTTTCAATTCCTCCCAGATATGTAAAAAGTGTTTGCCATTCAGTATCGGATGGAACATGCCAACCTTCGGGACAAACGTTTCGGGAATCAGTTATGCTATACCAATTATAAAGTCTTCCATAGGGAACTTCAAATTCAGATAAGTTCCCAAAAAAACACCAGGCGCCAGTTATTGTATTCTGCCATTCATTACCATCGCTTATATGCAGAATTTCATCACCATTGCTATATTTTGTTGTATTAAGATTCTCTGTCAGCCAGGTTTGGGTGCCAATGGTAACTAAAGAATAAGGATTACCATCGATATCATAAACAGTGGCTTCGGGCATAGTAAAAACTATTTCATTTCCATAACCTGTACCCACCAGATTTGTTGCATAACTTCTTAAATAGTAGGTTGTGCCCGGAAGTAAATCATGAGGGTCACTGTAAAAAGTGGAATAGATTAAATTATCTTCCGTTTTATTATCATCTATTGTTGGAGATGATTCAGTGCTCCAGCATACACCGGCATTATAAATGATACCTGTTGATAGAATATCACCACCCGTGGAAATGATAAAAGTGCCTGAGTTTCTGATTTCATGGGTTGTTAACTGCGGGTAATCCTTTGTCGTGAATTCAAAATTGGAACTGTAATAAGTTTCAGAGCCGGATATGGCATAAGCACGAGTGTAATATGTTGTACCCGGATTAAGTCCGGTTAAAGTGGTTTCAAAAATTCCGGTTCCGCTTCCCGATTCTAATTTATAATCGTTGATGGTAGGGTTGTTACTGGTGCTCCAGCACGCTCCTCTTGCTGTAACTGTTTGGTTTGATTCAACCCGGGCTCTCATAAAAGCTTCAGTGCCGGTAATGTCTCCAAAATCAATAATAGTTGCATAAGTGAACGGTAGAGGATCCAGTTTTACTGTAAGTATATCTCCATATCCAATACCAGCTCCATTAATTGCATAAGCCCTAATGTAATAGGTAATCTCCGGTTCAACATACAGTATTGTTTTAAAATCGGAATTTCCGGTTCCATCAATTGTATAAGAGTCTTTTACAGTTGGAGTATTACTTGTGCTGACACAGATGCCTTTCTGAAAAATATCCGTTCCCCCGTCATCACTTATTATTCCCCCACTAATAATAGTAATGCCGTCAACTATTTCTATTTGCTCTGTTTTTAGTATTGGTGGAAAAGGATTTTTAAGACAACCACTCATCAATGGTATGAGACAAAGCATAATAAGAAATGTAAATTTTCTGTTCGTATTGTCCTTATGTGGCAATCTGTGAGTAAGCATTTGCATAACTTTTAAAATTTGATGTGATAACCAATACAAACAGCCACTGGCAAAGGATCCTTTATTTCGAATCCAACCAACTCAAGATCATCTACCGCATCTTTATAGACCTTTGGTCGAATGGGTAAAAGTACTTCAAACGATAAAAATGACTTCTCTTTTAATCGGAATGTAGTGCCCAAACCTGTTGAAATACCATAATAAGTTGTTCGGGTTTCCATTGATTCGGCATCAATAATAAGGACCGTATTGTATCCATACATACCAGTTAAGTATGGGTTAATCTTTTTGTCAGATTTGAAGTTTAATTTAACTCCCAGGTTGTAACACACTCCATCCAGATTATATCCCAGCGAGCCAAAGATGCCTACAGTTTCAATTGGTCTATAGGTGAGTTGAGCCCCTATTCCACCATAACTTATTCCTCCACCAACACCTATATCACCTTTTATTGAAGTTTGAGCAGTTAAAAGTGTTGGTGTTAGAAATGCAATTAATAAAAGGCGGATAATAAACCTTTTATGTTGAAATTTAAATAGTGACCTTTTCATAATGAAATGGCTTTAAAGTACACTAAAAGTTAGTGAATAATTCTTCCGAAATCAAGATGTTTTGTGCATTCCAGTATCAGGAATATTTTGATAGATTGGATTGATTTATTGCAAAGATTTTAGAAACTATAAACTGTTTTGAACTATCACAATTAATAATTGTCTTCATTAGAAATTAATAAGAGTTTGGAATGAAAAGAATCGTATTAATAGTTGCCTCTGTATTCGGCGCACTATCAGTTGTTCTTGGCGCATTAGGTGCACATGCCCTAAAGAGTATTTTAAGTATAGAAAAATTGCAAAGTTTTGAAACAGGTGTACGTTATATGATGATTCATGCTTTGGTATTATTGATAATTGGTTTTGTTTTTGAATTCAAAAGCCGGTTGCAAAAAGGTATGGCATGGAGTTTTATAAGTGGTACTATATTATTTTCTGTTAGTATTTACTTTCTAAGCATAGCCGATTTAATTGGTTTACAATTAAGTTTCCTGGGGCCTATTACACCTGTGGGAGGATTATTGATGATAACGGGGTGGATACTTTTGTTGGTAATTTTATCTAAAACCAAACTGGGTGATTTAACAAAGTTGTAATTCATAAATATAAAACAACTATCCAACAGGCTAATAACTTTCTTGTCTAGATCTCTATTGTGCTATGAGAGCATATTTCGTAACTTTAATAGGGTATAAAAAGAAGGGTTAGATGAAGTGGGTTGTTTCAATAATACTCATCTTAATTGTTATTAATATTGATGCACAGCAGAGCGATCAGAGGTGGTATCAATCAAGATATAATGTTTCTTCTTTGGATGAACTTGGAATTGAAAAGTTACAGATTGAGAAAGATTATTACAGCAAGTACCGTAATGCCGGAGTTATCTTTACTATTCTAGGGCCGTGCATTTCCATTATTGGAGTCAATCAGGCTCTTAATGATTTTTCTCCATTCTCGACAGAAAAAAGTAGTGATTTAGAAAGTGCTGATGGTGTTATTCTTGTTGGCGCAGTTATGTTTATTGGAGGCATCTTAACGTGGGCAATATGTGGATCACGACATCATCAGATTAAAAAGTCAATGTTTAATCTTAATATGCAATTAAGTACTGTCAATGCAAATAACTCAATTGATAGCAATATCTTGCAAGTGGGATTTACCATCAGGTTTTAATATGTATTGCAAGTTTTTGCGAGTCGTTGTCTCACCTTAATATTTATCTTTGAGCAAAAATTAAAAGATGAGTATTGACGAGCGTTTGGCAAATACTAGTTTCCCGTTGCCTGCCATAAGACAGGTAAATATGGCAAAGCATCAAACAGGGATCAGTTTGGGTTTGGGTGAATTGAAGGGTTTTGAGATTGATGAGAGGATAAAACAATCAATGACTGCAAGTTGGGGAAATGGAGCAGCTTGCTATACTCAAAATGCAGGATTACCTCAATTACGTTCTGCGGTCGCACAACACCAGCAAAAAGAAGATGGATATAACTATACAGTCGAAAATGTTATTGTAACTATTGGTGTTCAGAATGCTGTGTATTCAAGCATAAAAACTCTTGCCAAACTAGGTGCCAAAAGAGTTTTGATTCCTTCAATACATTTTGGCATTTATAAAAAAATACCTTCTGAATTTGGTCTGGAGGTAAATACCTATCCATTAAATGATGATTTCAGTATCAATCTGAAGGAACTGGAAATCCTCTTGCAGAAGGATGATGTAATGATTTTGAATTCACCGTCTAATCCAACAGGTAAGGTGTATTCAAAGGATGAATTGATTTCTTTATCAGAACTGTTAAAGTATAAACTGACTGATGGTTATGTGATTTCTGATGAGATATACGGACAATTAGTATACGATGGAGAAGAATTTACTTCTTTTTCAAAATATTTTGACAGAACTATAGTGGTGGATGGCATTTCAAAAAGTGGAGCTGTGGCAGGATTACGTGTTGGTTGGGTTGTTACTCAGAATGAAAAACTTGCAAAGGCAATTACGTCAAATAATGCAACAGTTATCAGCACACCCCCTACACCTAATCAGTGGGCAGCAATTCCGGTAGTTAATAGCGAAACAAAAAATACTATTGAGAAATATAACAAGGTACTATTAGAAAATAGAGATAAGGTTGCCTTTTTTCTTGAAAAGATGAATATACCTTTTAACAAACCAAATGGTAGCTTTTATATTTTCCCAAAGGTATCATCCTTTTTGGGTGACAGAGTCAAAGAATTTTGTATTGAGACAGCCGGAAAAGAAAACGGGGTAGTGGTAATTCCCGGAGTAGCCTTTGGGGCTCCTGAATACCTTCGGATTTCTTTGGCTTCATTTGAATTGGAGGAAGGTTTAGTTCGACTGGAGAAGGCTCTGAAAGAATGGAAATAAGAGATAAGGATCGGATCTTGATTTACTTCTTCTAAATCAAGATTCGATCCTTTGAATAAAAATATTCTTATGCGTTGAAATGGTATAAGAAAACGATCTCGCCTTCGTAAGCAGGTTTACGACCTCCTTCTATTTCAAGCTTAATACCAATAGTTGCTTTAGTAACACCTCTCAGGTTTTTAGCATCTACAACAGTAGCTACAAGACGAACTTTGTCGTTTACTTTTACTGGAGCATTGAATTTAAGTTTTTCAATTCCGTAGTTAACCTGCATCTTTAAGTTTTGAACATCAACAATCTGATTCCAAAGGTGAGGAAGGATTGAAACTGTCAGGTAACCATGTGCAATGGTTGAACCGAAAGGACCTTCTTTTGCTTTTTCTTCGTCAACGTGAATCCATTGGTGATCCAAAGTTGCATCGGCAAAAAGGTTAATTTGCTCCTGTGTAAACTGGTGGTAATCTGAAATTCCCAATTCACTTCCAATCAGTTTTTCCAGTTCATCGAAACTTTTGATGATTACTTTACTCATCTTTTTTTATTTTGAACGTTGTTATTTCTATCATAAATATCAGCGCAAATATAGAATAATCATTTAAAATGTGCCTGATCATTAATACTTGAGGATTGAAACTGTCTTTTGTTTTATTAGCATACTGTACAGTAATTTTTTCGGTAAACCTTTATTTAATGGGGTGAATCCAATCTTTCGAAAACGTTTTCGAGTTGAGGGATTAAAGAATTTTAACTGAAATATAAGCTATTTAATACCTATTCATCAGTTTTGTTTTTTGTTGCCGCTCCTTGTTTGGTAAGGGATGCAGCAAGGGTGCTATTGTATGAAAGCTAGGAAACATGTATTGTACTCTTTTCCATTTCATCAACATGCTTTGTAACTTGCCAACTGATATTTACCCGAATCAGATTAATAAATAAATCCCGTTTGTATGAAATTCAGATTACTATTCAGCCTGATCTTAATTAGTGTATTCATTAGTTGTAATACGGCCCCAAAAACAACAACTGATGATTTTGAAGGAAAAGCTGTCGTATACCAGGTCTTTACCCGTTTATTTGGTAACACCAACGAAACCAATAAACCATGGGGAACCATTGAGGAAAACGGAGTTGGTAAATTCAATGATTTCACTGATAAGGCTTTAACCGAAATTAAAGAACTTGGAGTAACTCATATCTGGTATACGGGTGTTCCGCATCATGCAGTGGTTACTGATTATACTCAATATGGTATTTCATTGGACGATCCGGATGTGGTAAAGGGAAGAGCTGGATCACCTTATGCCGTTAAAGATTATTATCAGGTGGATCCTGATATGGCTGTTGATCCGGCAAACCGATTGCTGGAGTTTAAAGCATTGGTTGATCGTACTCATCAGCATGGTCTGAAAGTAATAATTGATATTGTGCCCAATCATGTGGCCCGTCATTACCAAGGTATGAATAATCCTGAAGGAGTTAAGGATTTTGGGGCTGATGATGATATTACAGTTGAATATTCAAAAGATAACAATTTTTACTATATACCTGGTCAACCTTTTGAGGTACCTGAACCTTTAAATGGATATTTGCCATTAGGAGGGGAGCAAAATAGTTTGGTAGATGGTAAATTTGAAGAGAATCCTGCTAAATGGACCGGGAATGGTTCAAGAAAAGCACAGCCTCACTTTTACGATTGGTACGAAACCGTTAAAGTCAACTATGGGGTTCGTCCTGATGGTACAAATGATTTTGATACTCTTCCTGAAGAATATGCTACGAAGGGTACAGAAGAGCATTATCAGTTTTGGAAGGATAAAAAAGTACCTGATTCCTGGATTAAGTTTCGTGATATAGCCTTGTTTTGGACTGATTTTGGAATTGATGGATTTAGGTTTGATATGGCGGAAATGGTTCCGGTTGAATTCTGGAGCTATATGAATTCATCAATTAAACATGCTAATCCCGATGCGTTTTTATTGGCAGAAGTATATAACCCGGGTTTATACCGCGATTACATTCAAAAGGGTAAGATGGATTATTTGTATGATAAAGTGGAGTTTTATGATACATTAAAGCATGTGATGCAGGGATATGGCTTAACTGATAATATCCCACAAATTCAAGAAGGTTTATCAGATATTGAACATCATATGTTGCATTTTCTTGAGAATCATGATGAGCAGCGTATCGCTAGTCCTGAATTTGCCGGAGATGCCGAAAAGGGCAAGCCTGCCATGGTCGTTTCTTCATTAATCAGTTCTTCACCAACTATGATTTACTTTGGTCAGGAAGTTGGGGAACCCGGGGCTGAAGATGCCGGTTTTGGTGATCCTTCACGTACATCTATTTTTGATTACATTGGTGTGCCACATCATCAGCGCTGGATGAACGGTGGTGCATTTGATGGGGGAAGACTATCTGCAGAAGAAAAAGCCTTGCGCGATTTTTATAAACGATTGTTGAATTTTACCATTAGCAGTGAGGCATTAATGGGTAAATACAAAGAGATTCATGATTATAACCGTAAAAAAGTGGAAGGTTATGATGCTAAAGTATTCTCATTTGCCAGATGGAGTAAGGATGAACAACTAATTGTGATTTCAAATTTTGATTCGATTAATTCAAAAACATTCTCTTTACAATTACCTGAAGATTTGATTGAAGATTGGGAGCGGACGGACAGTTTTTATATTTTAACTGATCAGCTTTATGGTCAGGAATATGAGATGGAAGTAACCGAAGGAATTGGTCTTATTGAAGTAGACTTAAAACCATTGGAATCGTTGGTTTTGAAAGTGGAATAGAATCTGATTAATAATGAAAAAGGCCGCGAACAGCGGCCTTTATTATGCTTGATATAATGTTTTAAAGACTTATTACTCCTTCTATCGAAGCAATTTGGTGTGTTACTTTAATAATGGCATCCGCATTTTTCATACTGGCTTTGCAGGTAATGGCTACATGACTGAAACTTTTGGTATGGTTAAAGCTTAATGAACCATGCTTGGGTAACATATCCTTAACCCTATCAACCATTCCATCTTTGTTTGGTACAATAAACTTAAACATATATAACATTGGCCATTTCTTGTTCTCAAGTAACAGCTCCCTTAATTTCTCATATCTTTCTATATCTAACGACATACTAATCTGATTTTTTGAGAGTGCAAATATATTAATTTAAGGTTTGATTGAAAAAAAGGTTCAACACCATAGGACATATAAAATGCTTGATGCGGATAAAATATGGTGATTAAACATTTTCTTTGATTTGCACATCAATATTGTATTCATCCAAAAGAGCCAGTGATTTTGAACATATGTTAGATGTGCAAATCAGGCTAACTTTATATTTGGGTTCAACCTGTTGAATAGTTTTTGCGATTTCAATAATTTTTTGAGCATCCTTTCTGATAATCCGACTTTTAATCAGTTTTACTATTCCAATATGGTTGTTGCCAAGCTCTTTTAACTGGATGCGTGTATGTAAACCGTAATATTTAGAATCGAGGTTCATATAAATAGTTTGTGATCTTAGTTTTGCTCTGATTATTTAATCAATATATTTTCAAAGGCTTGTCTGTTTCATAGTTTACTCTGATGATTCTCACTTCTGCCTAATATCAACAGACTCACTTTACTGATGTTGTCCGGAAATATAATACCACTTACCATTTTCCTTTACAAAGCGCGAGTTTTCATGGATCGTTTCTATTTTTCCTCCCTCCGAGAAATAGGCTATAAAAACCACCCAACCTTCGGTGTCATTCTCGGTGCCAGCAATACTGTTTTTAACTTCCAGCTTAATCCATTGTACCGATTTTGTCCAGCGCAGAATGTCTTTTCGTTCTTTTGTTGGACGAGTTGAAGGATGATGGCTGTTCATCAAATAATTAATATCTGCCAGAACATAGGCCGAATAACGTGAGCGCATTAATGCTTCTGCAGTAGATGCTGACTGTTTACCGGTTAATATGGGTTGGCAACAATCTTCGAACGATTTCCCTGAGCCACAATAGCAATTCGTCATTCTACTTCAATTAACATTGGATTCTTCATGATGCGCTCTTCCATATCGTCAAATTTAAAATACCATGAATCTGACGATACCACTAACTGTGTATTTTTTATTCCATCAACGATGCGATATAGTATTGAATGACTTGAATTTTTGAAAAAATCAATGGCGTCATCCACCATTATTAACTTAACCTTGGTTAATGGAATGCCGTTAATATTAACCAGTTCCTGTAAACGTTTGGTAGTTACAAAGAGTACATCCAAACCATCGTAAATTTCGTCTTTCTGATATTGCAATAAGCCATGGTCAAAAGCAACAAAACTGCGAAGTTCTAATCCTTTTGCCAGTTTTTGGAATTGCTCTTCAGCTTCGAATGCTTTTTCTTTTGATGAAACAATAACGATAGCTCTGGGAGCTTCTTCAAAAGGTTCTTTTAATTGTTGAATCAGGCCAATTAACAAAGCAGTTGTTTTGCCACTTTTTTCAGGCGCAATCAAAAATAAATCGGCGCCCGATTTAATTTTAGGTATAGCTAAACTCTGTATCTCCCGAGGTTCTTTATCTAATCCCAGATTAATAATATTTGAAACCAGTTCAGGAATCAATTTTTTCAATTTCATATTGGCCTGTTTTGCGGCAAAGTTAATAAATCAGTATTGAAGAAAGAAGTCTGGATCTATAGATGTCGAAAAGACTTTTATGTATTATTGATTGTTTTAATTTTCAATTAATAAAGTTTAGGGTACTACTACTTGGATCAGTTAATTGTATCTTACCTTGTGTCGATCAAATAAAAATTACAATAGCTATCTGTTTCTGTATTATATGATACGGTATTTTCTTTGACGACTCCAATTTTTTATCTCCTTAAAAGTTGTTGGATTACCAACAGCATTTGCTATTTTTGAAAGATTGACCAATTTCTAAAATACCGGATAGTGGAGCAAGCTAAAATAGACTATTTACAAAAGCAGATTGATCTTTATGCTAATGAGGAAATTAAGGCGAAGGGCAAAAAGCTGTACCTCGATGGTAAAGTCAATTACAGGCTGTACAATAAAGAAACGGATACATACATATACTCTGTAAAAGGAGGACAGAATTACAAAGTTCAATTGAGTAATTTGACTACTAATAATTTAAAATGTAGTTGTTCCTGCCCTTTTATCTGGGGTAATATCTGTAAGCATGGTATTGCATCCATCTATCATTTAATGGATTTTGGTGGTGCACAGGCGACTACACAGCTGTCAGATGTTAAAACAGAAGAGTTAAGTCTGCGCACTCCCGATGGTTACTTGCTCAAAGGATATAAGCAAATTACACTGGATGTTATTCGTGCCAATACTTTACCCAGTTTATTTAGTCGTTTTCGTTATGCGTATGGTTCTATCCAAATGGAAATTGGTGAGATAGAGAATAATAAGGTGGAGTTTGTGTTGAATTACGGCTACAAAGAAGATACAGTTTGGTTTGATAAAAAGGGTGATAGTGTATTTATCAATTCCGAGAATCAGACAACGGGAAGAGGCTTAAGTGAATCAGAGATTATCTGTCTGTTAAAAATAGCAAAGTGCAAAACTTCAGATCTTCTGGATGAACTGTTAAATCAGAAATACATAGATAACAGTCGTGAGTTAATGGAACAATATGGATTGCCATCCAATTCCAGTTTTCACCAGTTCTTTAAATTTCAGTTTCATCAGGATAAGGGATTGATTCCTGTAAACAAGGATACAACAATAGGTTTGTTGCCGGTTAATAATCCGATCAACAGCTTTTTACAACCATTAATCAGTGGTATTCAACCGCCAAAATTAAAGTTGCAAAGCACTGAGATTGATCTGAAGCAGGAGCGAGTGGTTGGTTTTTTAATGGAATTGCGTGAAGAAACTTCAGAATGGGATAAAGATCCGTATTTCGAAGTAAAGGCAATCATTGGTAAACCTAATAAGGCACGCACTCAAATATCATCAAATCTCGATTTTTATGATGGTAACGATGGCGCGTTCAATGTAGAAAAGCAATCCACTACCGATGAACTTCTTGCATTACTTGAGCAGGAAAAATTGAAGGATAATCCCTATGAGTATTATATGTGGCAGAGTAAGGTTATGCAATTGCTTGCTCTTGAGCCATATATTTACATGCAAACCAGCAATTCCTATAAAATCAGAAAAACTGATTTAAGAAACATAAAGATTGCAACCAAGCCAATCGATGCTTTTTATAAAGTAGTCGAAGACAGCGACTTTATCATGCTTCAGTTAAAGCTGAGGATGGATGGTAAAGTTTTGCCGAAGGAGGTGATTAGTCATGTTTATAAAGGTCAATATGTATATGAAATAAGCAATCAGTTTTGCATCCCACGTGATTTTAGGGTGGCTAACCTGATTAATAATCATTTGCACGATGTGAAAATGGTTCGTACCCAGAAAGCATTATTCTGGGAAAAGGTGGTTCGCCCGTTAGCACAACATGTAGAAATTGATTTTTCTTCAGGAGCATACGATGTAGAGGTTATCGAGCTTGATTTTCATAATAAAAGGGTTTACCTGAGTGAGAAAGAAAATTACCTGATTGTGACACCCGAGGTTGAGTACCATCACATGGTTTCTGTACCCTTGATAAATACAGGTGATATTTTAATTGAAGAAGATGGTAAATGGATTCAGTACAAACGAAACTTTGAACTTGAAGAAGGATTTGCTGAGTTTTTAAGTTCATTGCATCCGCAGTTTGAAGAACAGATAGCCGAACGTAAATTTTATCTGCAATTCAACGAGTTTGTAGATGGATTATGGTTTTACCGATTCTATGATTCGTTGGTTAGGAACGATGTGGAAGTGTTTGGCCTGAACGAACTGAAGAAGTTTAAATATTCACCCCACAAAGGTAAAATCAGTACTACTATATCTTCAGGAACAGACTGGTTTGAAGTGGATGTGCAGGTTAGCTTTGGAGATAACTTTGTACAATTGGCTGACATACGAAAGGCAGTTAAAAACAACCAGCGCTATATCCAGTTAAGCGATGGATCAGTGGGTATTTTGCCCAAGGAATGGTATCATAGGTTCGAAAAATACTTCCGTCACGGGGAGGTGCAGGATAATAAGCTGACAGTTTCGAAACTTGGATTCTCTATCATTGATGAATTGTTTGATAGTATCGATAACAATGATGTGTTGATGGAGTTAAGTGAGAAGCATCGTCGTTTATCAAATTTTACCAGAATTGAAGAAACCAGCATTCCAGAATCCATAACAGCAGAATTACGTCCTTATCAGAAAGAAGGTTTAAACTGGTTGAACTTTCTGAATGAGATGAAATGGGGTGGTATTCTTGCCGACGACATGGGTTTGGGTAAGACATTGCAGGTACTTACCTTTTTACAACATGTACTTAAGAAAAACAGAGATACCAACCTGATTATTGTTCCTACATCGTTGCTTTTTAACTGGGAAAATGAGATACGTAAGTTTGCTCCCGAATTAAATGCTTATTACCATTATGGTGTTGGGAGGGCAACTGATTCAAGCGTATTTAATGGGTATGATGTAGTAATTACCAGCTATGGAGTATTACTTCGCGATGTACAGATGTTGAGTAGCTTTCATTTTAACTATATTATTCTGGATGAATCACAGGCTATTAAAAACCCTTCATCACGCCGTTACAAAGCTGCTTGTTTGTTAAAAGGCTATAACCGACTTGCATTGACTGGTACACCTATTGAAAACAGTACTTTTGATTTGTATGCACAGATGAGCTTTGTGAATCGTGGTTTTTTGGGAGGTGTAACCGCTTTTAAAGAAAACTATTCAAATCCGATTGATAAGGATAGTGATGATATCCGGGCAGCAGAACTTCAGAAGTTGATCAATCCTTTTGTATTACGTAGGACTAAAGAGATGGTAGCAACCGAGTTGCCCGATAAAACAGAAGATGTAATTTACTGTGAGATGGAACCTGCACAGCGAAAGGTTTATGATGCTTATCGAAATCATTTTCGTAACAAACTGATGGGACAGATTGAAACAGATGGTTTGGCTAAGTCTAAGATGATGGTGTTGGAAGCATTAACCCGTTTGCGTCAGATTTGTGATTCTCCACGATTGTTAAATGATGAAAGCATTGATACCAATGCATCGGTTAAAATTGATGAATTGGTTCAACATATTACCGAAAAAACGGCCAATCATAAATTGCTAATTTTCTCCCAGTTTGTAAAGATGCTTGGCTTAATTCGCGATGAACTTCAAAAACGAAATATCAAGTTTGAGTATCTGGATGGACAAAGTTCAACCAAACAGCGTGAAGCTTCGGTTAACAATTTTCAGGATGATCAGGAACTACGTGTTTTCTTAATAAGTTTAAAGGCAGGAGGTACAGGTCTTAATCTTACTGCCGCTGATTATGTTTACATTGTTGATCCATGGTGGAATCCGGCAGTGGAGAACCAGGCCATCGACCGTTGCTATCGTATTGGACAGGATAAAAAGGTTTTTGCTTATCGAATGATCTGTAAAAATACAGTAGAGGAAAAAATACTGAAACTTCAGGAAAAGAAAACAAAGATTGCCAATGATATTGTTCAGACTGATGAAAACATTATGAAGAACATTGGGTTGGATGATATTCAGGATTTGTTTTCGTAATTAATCTTTCTTGGCATTGCAATTGTGTTACATGTAAGAGTAAAGTATTGTCCAGGCTATAACTGCTGATAAATGGGCAATTAAACTTTACTCTTCCTACTTAAATGTAGGATTTTTGGAAATGTGTCAAACAAAAATGTAAAACAGTAGCCTATGTCAATCGGAAATGCAATTAAATTTATTAAAACAGTTGATACAGACGATAGTTTTCGCAAGTCACTGTACCGTGTTAAGGGTGGTTGGGAAGGATTGAATAATTTTCTGCACCAGCGAGACCTGTTTTATTCACCTGATGAGTTTGAAGAGGCGTTTAATCACTTGCATACACAATGCCAGTTTGAAGAGCAGGCCGACAGATTATACAATGTTTTGAACCTATTAAAACTTGTATTGCAGGAGCAGTAAGCATTATTAATCTAAAAACAAATGGAAAATGACTAATGTAACATATCGTTCACTTACAGAAATTAAAGATTTAATTGAAGATTTGGGATTCGCCATCTCGTATCCGTACGATGATTTGATCTTTATCGACAGCAATGCATTTTTGGTTCAGTTCGATGATTCAAAGAAGTTTAGTTACTTCATTCATTTTAATAGTGAGTTAAAGGATGGAGCTAAAGAGAACCTTAAGCAACAATTGCTTGAGAGTAAGAAGGCCAAAAATCTTAAGATTGAATTTAAAGGAAGTTATACTATCAAACAGTCTTCTGAAGACGAACAGATAGATATTGTTTTTGGAAATTAAGTTGAGTAAAAATAATATGTGTAGGCCTCGGTTTTTCCGGGGCTTTTTTTGTGTTTACGTAATTGGATTGTATTTATATGGATCCTGAGCAATGGTTATAATTGATTGACAAAAATGTTTTTTGTATCTTTTAATAGATAAAGGCCGACGTACAGTGAACGGGGATATTTTGAACGACTAAATCAAATGTCATGAAAAAAAATCCATTTGTACTTGCCATATTTGTATTTGTAATTATTGTAGGTGCAGTTAATACCACTCTCAATGATTATTTTTTAGCTGGTTCACAACCCGGAGAATCAGGGAATTTTGAAAGTCCAAATCAATGCAACAACTGTCATGGAGGTTATGATCAGTTGGTTGAGCCGGTTTATAACTGGCGTGGGAGTATGATGGCACAGGCGGCCAGGGATCCTTTATATCTTGCAAGTTTGGTAATTGCAAACCAGGATGCTCCAGAGTCGGGTGATTTATGTATTCGCTGTCATGCCCCGGTTGGGTGGTTAAGCGACCGTTCGGAACCTACTGATGGTTCAGCATTAACCGATGGGGATATGGAAGGTGTGCAATGCGATCTGTGTCATAAGATAGTGAAGCCAACCCCATTAGGTGTTAATCCTTTTCCGGATGATGTCAATTATACTGATCAGACTTATGTGGCAGATCAGGATTACCTTTCAACTATAACAGATATTCCACCCCATGAAGGTAATGGTATGTATGCAGTACATTCCGGTGTAGATAAAAGAGGCCCATTTATAGATGCGACAGCTAAACATCAAATGGGATATTCACCCTTTCATTCTCAGGCAGCATTATGTGGTACCTGCCATGATGTTAGCAATCCGGTTTTTAACAGGAGCGAAGACGGTAGTTATGTGCCCAATCAGCTAAATCAATCTGTTTCTGACTTTTCGAAGTATACGATGTTTCCCAGTGAACGTACTTATAGTGAGTGGTTAATGAGTTCTTTTAATTCCCCGGAAGGAGTTTATTCCGAAGCATTTGGTGGCAATAAGGCTAATGTTTCTACTTGTCAGGATTGCCATATGCAGGATGTATCTGGTTACGGAGCCAATAAAAGTGGAACTCCATATCGTAATAATTTGCCATTACATGATTTTACAGGAGGAAATACCGTTGTTTCAAAAATGGTAGCCCAGTTATATCCTGATAAAATAGACCCATTAGCTTTGACTGCAGGGGAAATAAGAACCAACTACATGCTAAATAATGCTGCATTGCTTCAATTGGAACTTATTAATGAAGAGGATGCAATAAAGGCAGAGGTGATGGTGATTAATCAATCAGGTCATAAATTACCTTCAGGCTATCCCGAAGGAAGGCGAATGTGGATTCAACTTCAGGCTTTCAATGCATTGGGGGCGTTAGTATACGAATCGGGTGCTTATGACAATACAACCGGGGTTTTAACTAAGGAAAATACAAAGATTTATGAAATTAAGTTAGGAATGAGTGAAGATGTGGCAACACTGGCCAGTGAAGATGGAATAAAAGAATATCAAGCGGGGGAATCTTTTCATTTTGTTTTAAATGATATGGTAGTGAAAGATAACAGAATGCCACCCATGGGATTTACCAATGCCAACTTTGAAGCCATTCAGATTCCTGTTGTGGATTACGAATACGATGATGGCCAGTTCTGGGACGAGACTGAATATATTTTGCCGCTTGAAACAGATCGTGTGAATGTAAAACTGATGTATCAAACCATCTCAAAGGAATATGCTGATTTTTTAAGGGATGAGAATACTTCTAACAATGCAGGTCAGGTATTTTATGATCTTTATGTCGAGAATGGAATGTCAGCACCTGTAACAATGGTCGAGGAAGATATGTATGTTGATAATTCAACGCAGACAGATAATTGTACTTTTGATGATGTAACATTAAGTATATATCCAAATCCAACCAGAGGCCAGATACAACTAAAATTGAACCTCCAGAAAGAAGAAAAAATTGATGTAAGAATATATAACATGTCGGGCCGCTATATAAGAACTTTAATAAACAGACAAATGTCGCCGGGTCAATATGTTGAAGATTTTTATTTGTCGGATCTTAACAAAGGAATGTATTTGATTCGTTTACAGGAAGGGCAGAAAGAACTCTCACAGAAGATAATTATTAGATAAAGTTGGGATAAAGATCCTTTCACAGGGCATCAGATTTATCGGGTGCTCTTTTTTGTGAATTACATTAAACAGACTGATTGGTCTACCCGTATTTTTCCTGTTTTAATGTAAAAAATAACCGTTTCCACCTTAACTAATGATTAGGATTGAAAATAAATATTAGTTTTGACTTCAATTAAAAATACCCTTCGTTTAATAAAATCCAGATCTAATCAAATTGATTTTTTAACGAGAGTCTTGAAGTAAATGCTGTATCAATGAAATGTAAAAAAATCAAGATTGGCCTTTATGGGTTAATTGCGTCTTTTTTGTTTTTATACTCGTGTGAACGAGATGAAGTGAATCTGAATGAAAATGAAACCAATGAGCAACAAGTTGATGCCTCTGTAATGGTTCAGGGAATTGTTCGGATAAAACTGCAAAGAACAACCTCAAAATCAATGAATGTTTCCTTGAAGTCGGGTAAGGTAAAAACTGACATTAGTAATATGGATACATTGTTTAATTCCATTGGTGTAACTTCTTTCAAACGTACCTTTCCTTATGCAGGTAAATTCGAAGCCAGAACGGTTGCCAGTGGATTGGATCTTTGGTACGATGTAAAATACGATACAACACAAGTTAAGTTGGCCAGTGTATTGAACAGGTTTACGAATTTAAGTGAAGTTTCCATTTCAGAAGGTGTGCCAACCGTCAAATCAACAGGTTATAAATTTAAGTCACTTCAGAAAGTTGTTGAAAAAGCAGCGGTTCTAAAATCATCTGCAGCAACTTATCCTTTTGATGATTATTTTCTTGGATTACAATGGCATTACGATAATGATGGTAGTCTGGATGATGCAATTGCAGGTTGTGATATTAATCTGTTCGATGCATGGAAAATTCAGACAGGAACCTCAGATGTTATTGTGGCTGTTGTAGATGGAGGAATAGATGTTTCTCATGAGGATCTAGTAGATAACATTTGGATTAATGAAAATGAAAGCGAAAATGATCTGGATGATGATGGAAATGGATATGCTGATGATTTACATGGATATAATTTCGTAAGTAATACAGGAACCATTGCTGCTCACGAGCATGGAACACATGTTGCCGGTACGATAGGAGCTGTAAATAATAATGGTATCGGGGTTTGTGGAATAGCCGGTGGAGATGGTACAACACCCGGAGTTCGTTTGATGTCGTGCCAGGTTTTTGAAAGCGATGAAAACGGTGATGATATAAGTGCTGATAATTTTGCTGCAGCCATTAAATATGGGGCAGATAATGGTGCCATCATTTCGCAAAATAGTTGGGGTTATGATGGGATAACAACCATTCCTACACACATGAAGGATGCCATTGACTATTTTATTGAGTATGCAGGTGTGGATGAGAATGGAATTCAGGTAGGACCAATGAAAGGTGGTGTTGTGATTTTTGCTGCAGGAAATGAAGCTTCCACAGTTGGTATACCTGCAAGTTATGAGCCTGTTGTGGCGGTTGCAGCTATTGCACCTGACTATAAAGCTGCCTATTATACTAATTATGGCACTTGGGTGGATATTTCAGCCCCTGGAGGTACTTATGATGATAATGGAAGATATCAGGAAGCTAATTATATGATAGCAAGTACTTACCCTGATAACAGTTATGTTTGGAGTATGGGAACGTCAATGGCTTGTCCTCATGTTTCAGGTGTTGCAGCTTTAATTGCCTCAGAGTATGGAGGTGAAGGCTTTACTCCAACCAATCTTAAAAAGAGGTTGTTGAAAGGTGCTGTTGATCTTGATTCATACAATGCGGATTATGTTGGACAATTAGGTGCAGGCTTAATAAATGCTGCAGCTGCTTTAAAATCTGAAACGCCACCTGAAAATAATCAGGCACCTGTAATAAGTTCAGAAAGTGGATCTGCATTTACACAAAAAGCTCACGAAACTAAACAGTTTAAATTTACTATTGATGATCCCGAAGGACATGATGTAAGCTGGAATTTAAATGATGAATCCGGATATGCTGTTGCTTCCGGCAACGATACAGAAGCCCTTATTACAATTGTTGGATTAACAACTCCTGCTGGTACTTATTCAGCAACTATTACAGCTCTGGATGAATGGGGAGCTTCTTCAACTTTCGATTTTTCATATACTGTTGAGGAGAATCATGCGCCTGAAGTAATTAAACAGTTTGGGGATACTTATCTAGGAGATCCCGGAGATAGATATACGTATTATTTAACTGAATTCTTTAGTGATGAAGATGGTGAGACTCTTTCGTATACCTTATCCTATGATGAGTCTATGATGTCGGCCAGTGTTAGTTACGGTGCATTAACAATTGAACCGGATTCATACGGATTATCAACCTTTACAATAAATGCTTCAGATGCATTAGGAGAAACTGTTTCATTAACGTTTCAATTGATGATAAGGGATGATTCAAATGAGATTGATCTTTATCCAACGCCTGTGGTTGATAAATTAAATATCCGAATGGGTGAATCTGTCGATGGAAATGTAAATGTGGAGATATATAATAGTAATGGTGTATTGAAAGATACCAAAAATGCTGCTATTTCTACTTTCTCACCGGCTCAGATTGATATGAGTAGCCTTATAAGTGGCACATATACCTTAAAGATAAAATACGACACTCAAACCTTTGAAAGAAATATTGTGAAGTTATGATAAGATCAATAATAGTAGCAGCATTGCTAACCCTTTTTATCAGTACAATTAATGGGCAGTCAGGATCGTTTGTATCAGTACCTGTCGATGCCAGAAGTGTGGCTTTAGGTAATACGTATATTACTTCTTCACACTCCAATGGTATTTATACCAATATGGCAGCGTATGCTTTGGAAGATAATAAACTGGATGTTGGATACACCTATCGACCATGGTTGAATGATTTGTATGATGGTTATTCGTTAAATAGTTTTACTGCAGCCTATTCATCTGGATTTAAGCATTATTTTTCTGTTGGTTATAAGAAATTTACAATGCCTTCTTTCCCTGTAACTGATGCCAATGGCAATATTGATGGTGAGTATTCTCCGTTTGAGTCTTCAATAGGAATAGGTTATGCTTATAAAATAAATGAAGTAACTGCTTTTTCGGTAACTCTGAATTATTTGAATAGTGATTTGTATGAAAGTTATTCAGTCAATGCTTATTATGCTGATTTAGGTTTTAAAAGTAAATATAAGCAGTTGAATTATGGAGTTATGATTCGTAATATAGGTTCAAAATTAAGTTTTTCGCAAGGTGAGAGCAATCTGCCGTTGACTTTTGCTGCCGGTGTTGGGTATGAAAGGAATTTATCTGAAAATCATTCTCTTGCAGGTCAGTTAGATGCTGCTTATTTAAGTGGAAACGAAAATGAAAAAGGGCAAACTCTTGGACTTGGTGTTGAATATAGTTTCAAGACACTGATTAATTTAAGAGCCGGATATCATAATAGTAATGAAGATGTTGGATTGAGTTTTTACAGTGTTGGTTGTGGCGCTCGATTAGGAGGATTTCATCTTGATTTCGCCTATCTGTTAGGGGATAATGCTCTGAATAATAACTATTGTTTTTCAATTTCCTGGAAAATGTAAAGAACTAAATTATAAATGATTATAAAGGACATGATTCTGCTAAAAAATCATGTCCTTTTTTTTATTTTATTTGGTAGATAATCTAACAGGTTCGGCTTCTGAGATTAACTTCGGATACATCTCTCTTACGGCATCCTTCTCTTCTTTCTTCAGCTTTTGATATTCTTTACCAAATTTGTTTTTAGCCAGATCATTACGTAACTCATTAAAAGCTCTTAATATTTCATTTTGAACAGTCAGATAGGTTTGATATTGAGTATCGTTGGCTGTTTGCAGCGAAATAACTCCTTTGCTAACTTCACTTGGTCCAAAGAATGCAATTGTTTTAGTTTCTTTTTCCGATAATTTCGGATCATTCTCATGGTTGAGGATGAATTTTTTGGTGGCTTCAGTTAATTGCGAAATATCCATTAATTGTTTTTCAACCATTAACTGATTATCGGCATTTACCAAAACTTCAAATACATTTCGGTCGTTTTTGGCCTGATTGGTAGGATCAGGCTCTTCCTGATAGGGTGGAAGTAATGTTCCAATTCCTGTGTCGGTATCCATGGTTGTAGCTACCAGGAAGAAGATTAATAACAAAAACGCTATGTCAGCCATTGACCCAGCGTTTACTTCTTGTGTTTCTCTTGTTTTCATAATGGTATCATTAATTATTGTTTGTAATTAATGACCCTGCAAATGAATTTGCGATTACACAATTGTAATATACAAAAAATATTCTTTTATGATAAGAATAGTCAGGTTAGTTTTGTGTGAAATAAAAAAGAGACTCATTCAAACGAAAGAGTCTCCGGGCATATTCAACTTAATTCTTTATAGTATAACAAGTTCATTTACTTCAGCAGCCTGAAGCATAAAATTATGTAACTCATAATTTTTAATAAAGGGGGTAAGCTTTTCACTTCCCGGACCAAACATGGCCAATTCAACAAAATCGGCAGAGTGATTCATGCCCGACCAGCCAACAGATGTATAATTTTTCTGTATCTGTGCTAAAGGTTCGAAAGGAAGGTTATAAGCATTATATAATCCTTCTTCATGCGAATCATATGCTTTTAGAAGTTGTCTGGCTTCATCTTCAGAAATCACAATGTTTTGGGCATGTTGAATTCGTTCAATCACATGCGATGGTTTATCGTTTTTAGTGATGCCAAATAAAACCCAGTCGTTGGTGTGTTTTACATTAAACAAAGTTTCAAATTTAGCATCCACCTTATCACTTTTAATAAGCCCCGGATTGGCATTCCCATGGTCAGACGTAATGATTACCAAAGTGTCGTCACGTCCTTCAGCAAATTTGATAGCTTCAGCAACTGCATTATCAAAGTCAATTTGCTCATAAATCAAGCCAGTTGTATCGTTTGCATGAGCTGCCCAGTCAACCTTACCACCTTCAACCTGTAAAACAAATCCTTCAGGTTGATCGCCCATAAGTTCGATAGCTTTTCGGGTCATCTCAGCTAATGTAGGTATCTTTGCCTTTAGTTCAGCATCATTCTCCAAATCCAGGCTGTATGGCAAACCATCTTCATGAAAAACACCTATAACTGGTTTTCCTTTAGTAGCTTTAGCCATTTGTTGCTTGTTTCTAATCACTTGAAAACCGGCATTTTCAAAATCGCCAAATATATCTTTTTTATCTTCCCGTTTACTGCCATCGAAATACTCAGTTCCTCCACCCATCATAACATCAAATTGAAGCTCCAGGTATTTAGAGGCAATTTTATCCTGCATGTTTCTGTGTTTGAAATTAACAGAAAACCCTGCAGGGGTAGCGTGAGTAATGGGAACGGTTGTAACACATCCAACCGCCTTACCGGCATCTTTAAATTTCTGCAGAATAGGTTTATTAAACGATCCGTCGGGATTAACATTTAATGTGCTGTTATTTACTCTTCGTCCACTTCCCCAGGCCGATGAACCTGCTGCTGAATCGGTAACCAGCGAATTAGCGGAAGCTGTATCTACAAAGGCTTTGGTGACTCTGTTGTTGCGATATAAATCAATCCATGTACTGCCTCTTCCTTCTTTTTTCTGTAGAAGCAGATCAGCCATATTTAATGTCCCCGAACTCATACCATCACTCACCATAAAAATGATGTTACGGGCTTTTTTTGAAACAGTATTTTTACAACTCGAAAGTATTGTAGGCGTTGCCAGTGCTCCGGTTAACGCTGCTAGTAATCCGGTATTAATAAAATCTCTTCTTTTCATTTTTTTCTTTTGAAAGGGTGAAAATAGAAAAATCGATCTAACTATACTTTAAAGAATGATTAAGAATTTAAAAATAATTGTAATCAGACAATTAGTTGGTTGATTCATTATTAAGTATGATATTTACCTTAATTAATCTGGGTATCTGCAAAATCAGAATTAATAAAACTTATCATTTTCATTTATCCTTGTATATAACCTTAATACCCTAAATCCATGAGACTCACAAAAATCAAACTTAATTTTATTATCGACATTGTTATGTTCATCGTTATGATGATGGTGGTAGGTGTCGGTTTTTTAATGGAATATATGCTTATTCCAGGTTCACAACGACATGAAGTTTACGGTAGAAATGTAGAGTTGTATTTTTGGGGTTTCGATCGACATCAATGGGGTGATGTACACCTTATTTTGGGTTTGATACTTGTATTTTTACTGATCCTTCACATTGTTTTTCACTGGAAATTAATTGTAGCTATTTACAAAAGAATGTTTGAGGGTAGAATTTTAAGAGTCTTACTAACGATAGCCATTATAATTATTACTGTTCTGCTTGTAATTGCTCCTCTTTTTCTTAAACCTCAGGTTGTGGAAGGTAGCAGTAGTCATGGGCGTGAAGATAGGAATGAATTAAGACGTAATGATCATTCAATAAATGAAGGAACTACATTTCATACATCCGAACACGAAGATTACTCCGTTGAGATTTATGGTTCAATGTCACTTCAGGAAGTTGCAGATAAGTACGTTATCCCTGTTGAAGACCTGGCATCGGCAATTGATGTGCCAGTAACAATGAGTGGAGAACGTTTGGGCAGGTTAAAGAAAGATTATGGCTTTGATATGAATGATTTAAGAGACTTTGTTGAAGAGAAAATAGCAAAAAAATAAGTTTATTGACTTTGTAGAAATACATTCATTTTATATCTATAACGTAAAGTTTTGCATTCAGTCAAAAAAACTTAATAACTAGTGAATTATATTGTAATTATACTTTCCATATCGTATTTGTTTTCGTAATTTATATATTAGGGAAATCAATCATCTAACTGGATCAGACAAATGAGCGATTTTTTTGATATTGTACTTGAAAACGATATGGATTTGTCTGTGGATTATCCACATTGCCTTGCTCAGCTTATTTTCGAGGATCAGGAGCAAAGAAATGAGAATGCGGATATCATACTGAGTCATATTGGTAATTACTACAAAGAGATTAACCTGCCAAAGTTTCGGCATATACTTTTTGAATTATATAAGCATATCAAAGATAAAGGTTTATCTGCTGGAGATACCGTGCTTTTAGCCAGTATAGCCGGGAATAATGAATTGTATATCGCTTTACTGTTTGCTGCTCTTACTTCCTATGGAATAAGGGTTTTGTTGCCTATGTTCGTTGAGGTTAGTGATGTAAAGGACTGGATTCAACAAACCAATTGTAAGGGTATTGTATTACCGGAATCAGAAATAGACGGACTACCTCAACATGACAACGAAAAAAAGCAGGTAAAAAGTTTAAAGGGTATTGCCAATGAACTCGGATTATTATTTTTAGATATCAACAAGGATCTGAAGTTGAACAAGCTGATTGATGAAGAACCTGGTGATTCTGATTTTACCTGTAGTCCAATCTATGATGAAATCAAAGAAAAGACATCGCTAAAAACAGAGGCTTTATTAATTACAACTTCTGGTTCGTCTGGTAAATCGAAACTGATCCATTATAACCAGCAAGGATTCATCTTTAACTGCTTAAGTTGGCAACAAGCTGGTTTTTATAATCACAATGTTATGGGTGGCAGGTGTTTTACGCCAATGTTCAACCACACCATGGGCATTCGTTCATTTTTTAATGCAATATGGACTGGAAATCCGATCTGTATCATTAATACAGAATGGTTTGTTGAAAAGCCTGAAATTGTAAGGTATTTTCTTTTACAGATGAAACCGGAACATATTACCGGAGGTCCTTCAGTATATAAACTTTTTCTGGAGTTGATGCGATTCTTTCCCGAGTTAAAGGAAGTATTGTCGAAATCATTTAAAACTTTAATATCCAGTGGTGCAAGGATTGATGAAAATACAATTCAGGAAATTGAATCTGCATTTGGTATAAAAATGCACAATGCTCTTGGTACAACTGAAACACAGCAAGTACTAAATACTTTGTTACTAAAGAATGATAGTCTTAAGGATCGTGAGTCATTGGGTGCTCCCCTGCCTGGTGTAAAACTGGGACTTAAGAAGATGGAAGGATCGAAAGATGAATATGAGCTTTTTCTGAAGTCAAAATTTGGGATGAGTTGTATTAGTGATGATGCTTTTGATGATTCTGTTGCACCTGTTGGCTACTTCGAAACCGGTGACGTAGTAAGTTTAAAAGCTGACAACCTGATTTATTATGAGGGAAGAAAAAAATCTGATTTTATTAAAGATGGTTTTGGCGTTAAGATTCCGGTTAAGATATTATACAGGTATTATCAACCACTTGAATCGATATGTAAACATATTGAGTTTTTTCCTATCAAAGGAATTACCGGATTAGCTGCCTTACTTTTTATAGACGATAATAATTTAAACAGAGGCAAGGTAGTTGAGAAAAAAATAATTGATGAGTTTTCGGCTCGAATTACAGAATTGAATAACCGGCTTAGCAGCACATTGGAGCCTTTCGAATTTCGACATCGGACAATTATTCGGTTTGTATTGATTAATGATATTGTTCCGGCAACGGTAAAGGGAAATGTTTCGAGGTTTTTGCTACGCAAGCATTACGCAAAGGAGATTAGTAGTCTAACCGAGATATTTACAAACGGAGAAATAATAAACTACGTTAAAAATAAAAAAGAGCAGGTTACCTCGTTTTCCTATTATCATAATCCAAGGATGGGAGAGATGCTTAAGGCATTAGGTATGGATTATACTTATCACAGGGCAAAGAAGGATTCGTTGTTTACGATGAGAAATGATGAGGAAGTGGAGATTCTTGATTTTACAGGGGGCTTTGGAACCAATTTGCTTGGTCACAACAATTCACAATTAAAAGAGACCTTAGCGGACTTTATTAGTCATGATCAAATACCTTTATCTGATCAGGGAAGTATTCAAAGGCCCATTGGTGAATTGGCCCGAAAACTAAATGATATTGTTGGGAAATCTACCGGTAAAGTGTTTAATGTTTTATTTGGATCAACAGGTTCGGAAGCCGTTGAGATGGCCTTGCATCATGCTTATTTGGAATGGATTAATCAATTGGATAAACTAAAGGAGAATCAGTACCGACAATTTGGAGCGGAAGCGGGCTCCTTACTTTCCGAAATTTGGGATGATAATTATACGATTATAAAAGAAACCAAACCATCCTTTATATCTTTAAAAGAAGGTTTTCATGGTCATACACTTGGTTCGCGCAATTTCTTAGGTAATAATAAAAAGAGACAAAAATTTTCGCCTATTTTAGGTTTCAATACAATCTTTATTGACGATCAAGCTGAAAATTGGAAAGAAAGATTGGAAGATGCAATAAGCAACAATTCCATTCAACTTAAACGAATAGTATATCGTAATAAGGAACTGATTGTCGAAAAGTTTGCTTTTGACTCTGTGGTTGGTGCTATTGCAGAGCCTGTTGTCGGTGAAGGCGGTATCCGTTGTGTGGATAATAAGGTATTACAACAACTTTCAGAATATTCATTTCCCCTGATTATTGATGAGATACAATGTGGCTTGGGGCGCTCGGGTTCATTTCTGGCGTCCGAAGGTATCAAGGGCGATTATTATCTTTTTGCAAAAGCGCTCGGAGGCAATTATCAGAAGATTTCAGCTGTTTTGATTGATAAGCAACATTATTATGAGAAGTTTACTGATTATTATAGTTCAACTTTTGCTAATTCGGGTTTGGCTGCTTCATTGGCTATTGCCACTCTTGATATAATCGAAAAAGACCAGTTAGCTGATAAATGTGCTGAAAAGGGAGCTTTCATCCGAATTGAATTGGATAAACTTAGGCATAGATATCCCGAAATCATTCAAAAAATAGAAGGAAAAGGATTAATGCAGGGTATCTGGTTTTGCGATTTCTCAAAGCATAGCAATTTTCTTTTACGATGTTTTTACAATGAAAAAGATTTAGGTTTACTCTTATCATCCTATCTGTTAAACAGGTTTAATATTCGTGTTCTGCCTTCTTTATCAGCACCCAATGTTATAAGGGTTGAGCCATCTGCCTATATTACCCATGAAGAGGTTTTAAAACTGGTTGAGGCTTTTGGTCATTTGTGTCAAGATATTCGTGACAATAACACTTATAGTCTGGTAAAGTCATTGATGAGTGATGATCCATTTTCTGACAACAAAGGAATGGCAGTTTCTGATTTTTTAAATACTGATTTGGAAGAACCTACCGAAGGAGCTGAAAAGGTTGCTATGATTGCTCATTTTGTGCATCCCACACTTGAACTCCGTAATCTGGGTGAGGAGTATTGCAAGGCTTCTGATACAGGTTTATGGCTTTTGTTTAATAAACTTCAGGTTTTAATGCAGATGAAACCGGTCGTGTTGTTTTCAAAAAACATTCTCAAAGACAAGATTCATTTTAGTCTAATATTATTACCCGTTGATTCAGCCATTCTTGAAAAGTATTACCGTCAGAATAAACAGAGTGAGATCATTAGACATGTTCAGAAATGTGTTGATCTGGCTGTGTCGTTAGGCATTAAAACCATTAGTCTGGGAGCATACACCTCAATCATAAGTAATAACGGATTGTCCTTGGTGAATTCTAATGATATTAAGATTATTACCGGAAACACTCTTACGGCAGCCTGCGGAATTACGCGAATCGTTGAAACTATTCAGAATCTGAATTTGAATGAGGGAATCAGGTGTGCCATAATTGGTGCAGCCGGTAATATTGGATCTATTATTACCGAGAGCCTGCTTGGAGAAAATATTAATTGGGAAGAGATCATATTGCTAGGCAGAAATCAAAACAAGTTGAATCATTTATTGGGTGATCTTAAAACTGAGTTAAATGATAATGCCTATAAAGTAAGACTCGGATTAGGGATGGAAGAATTGAAAAACTGCAATCTGATTATAACAGCTTCCAACACCAATGATCCTTTGGTTTATCCACATCATGTAAGTACCAGCGAAAAGATTGTAATTTGTGATGTTTCAGTTCCTTCTGCAATTTCTGAAGATGTGCAGAAAATGGAAAATGTTACCTATCTTTCTTTTGGTTCAAGAATTACATTACCCGGAGAAAAGGATTTTTTTATGGGCTCTAAAACAGCCAAAGGTACCATCTATTGCTGCGGTGCTGAAGCTATACTTAATGGTCTGGAACCTATTTATTCATCATTAACAGGCAAAATAAGCAGAGAAGGAGTGGAAGAAGTGACACGGTTAGCCCGCAAGTATCATTTCTTGGACAAGATAGAGGATGCCGAAACATTTAAAACAACGTAATATGAATCCTCTTTTTGATTTTGGATTATCTCAGGAAGACGTTGAGTCAGAAGAAAAGGCACTGAAACTGAAAGATGGTGATCATCTTTTATCAATTTCCAGTGCAGGGGATGTAGCCTTAAATTTATTGGCCCGAAATAGTGTTAAAATCAAATGTATCGATATAAATGAGAATCAGAATCAATTACTAAAGCTTAAAATTAAAGCACTTCAATATCTTGAACCTGCAGAAGCGGCTGGTTTTTTAGGGTTTATGCCTCAACAAAAGGACGTCAGGTTAAAATATTACAATAAATTATCAACCTCGTTTACCACCCAGGAATCAGAATTTTGGGAAAGAAACAGATTGGCGATAGAAAAAGGAGTCATTAATGCGGGAAGATTTGAGCAATACATGGCGCGTTTTAATTCTATTGGTTTGGCCATTGTAGGAAAGAAAAAGATACAAGGATTACTGGAGTTTGATAATGTAAAAGATCAATATTCATACTTCGATAATAAGCTCAATACAAAACGACTCAATAAACTGTTTCAAATAATATTTCACCCCAGAATTTATAAGGGAAATGCAATAGCTGAGCAAGGATTTAAGAATTCAGGGAAGAATAATATTGCTGAGTTCTTTTTTCAAAGATTCAGAGATTTTTGTTGCTCTACTCTGGCTTATAAGAATTACTTTTTGCAATATACATTCTTTGGAAAGGTTTTATTTAAAGATGCTTTACCAGATTATCTGACAGAATCAGGAGTGAAAAATATCAAAAGAAATCTCTTGGATTTAACCATTGAAACGATAGCACTAAAACAGTTTCTTGAAAAAAGTCAGCCGGGAGATTTTAATAGGTTTCATCTCTCCAATATTAGTGATTGGGTTAATAAAGAAGAGTTTGATGAGCTAATGAAATTGGTCTTTCAAGTATCTGCAAACAATGGAAGAATCAGCTCAAGGTTTATTCATCATTTACATCCAATGCCGGATAAATTAACAGAGACTGTTATCTCAGAGACATCTTTAGGGGAGGAAATTATTAAAACAGATCGTTATCCTTTTTATAATATTGTACCTTATATGATTATAAAATAATAGGATACTTTGTGTCGCATCTTACTAATTATCATGTAATTGAGATCCGATCCGATTAACAGTATTGAAAAAAAGGATGGAGTCAAAGAAATCAGATATGATTAAAAACAAATCAAAATATACAGTAGCTCTTTTGGATCGTTCCTATAATCAGCAGATGCTTGATATTTTGAAATCGTGTCCGATAAAATCTGGTGGTTTTGAGATATGTTTCGACAGGGAACCTGATGTTTTTAAATTGGCAGAGTTAAAGTATAATCCTGCCAAATACATTGGGTTTTTTAAGGATGAAAAATTAGTTGGATTTATCCTGATGGGGTATCATCAGGCCTATATCAATGGGAAAACCCGTGAAGTTTATCACTTTACCGATTTTTACGTGTTGGAAGAAGCCCGTAATAAAGGATTCTTTTACAAGGCTTCTGAGTTGGTTTTTAAAAATGCTGAGGTGGGTTATGCAATAATTATGCAGGGTAACAATGATGCATTGAGTCATGTATCACGACGACATAAGAAATTTCCATACGTTCCTTTTTCAAAAACAGTTGGAACACTGGATGTACGAAATATTCTGGTTACTTTTAAAAAGAAAGAATCACGGAAGTATGAAATTAGAAGGGCAACCATAAAAGATATACCAACGATTATTGAGTTATTAAAAACTGAATATTCAAATCGTCTTTTCGGACAATATGTCGATGAATCAACATTCAAAGCTAATTTAAATAAGAAGCCTGGATTAACAATTGAAAATTATTATCTGGCGGAGAAAGATAATAAAGTGGTTGGTGTATGTGCAGCATGGGATACAGGTTCTTTTAAGCAAACACGCGTGTTAAAGTTGAGTTTGAATCTTAGAATGACCAGGTTTGTCTATTCCGTTTTGGCATACTTGTTTGGTTTTCCAACCCTTCCCGATGAGGGAAAATGTTTTAAGGAGGTTTACCTGACTGATTATGCTGTAAAAGACAGAAATTCGGGGATCATGAGAGCTTTGCTTGTACGAATTTATAATGAATACAGAACGAAGAAGAACAATAGTGTTATTTTTGGTAGTAGTGAAGATGATCCTTTACTAAAGGCAACAAAAGGATTCTTTAGTCAATCAGTTAAGTCGCATATTATTCTGAGTGTAGCTGATGAGAACATGATTAATGAAACGAAAGTCAATTTGCCATATATTGATGTAGCCATGTTATAAAACGATGTTAGAACGAACTAAAAACATACTTATCGACTTATATAATTTTTTTCTGATCGTTATCTATTGGACTATAGGAGTAGTTTTGTTACTGATGGCTCGCTTCATTGATCGTTTTATGGGAACCAGGTTGTTCAGTTTTTTAGATAAAATAGTAAGAAAAATAGCCTGATATTGAAATGATTATAGTTGGTTTAATAGTATTGTTAATCGTTATTCTTTTTATTGTGTGGCGCTTCTGGTTTTTCTTCCGGAATCCTAATCGTACCATTCAATATAATGAAAACTATATTCTTTCACCTGCTGATGGCTTTATTGTTTACATACGCAAGGTAATACCGGGGGAAGATATTTTCGCAATTAAAAAAGGCAGAAAGATTCTGTTAGACGAACTAATGTTTCTGGATGATCAAGAAATGCTAAATCAACCAGGTTGGCTGATTGGCATTTGTATGGGACCTTTTAATGTTCATTATAACAGGGCTCCAATTGAAGGATATATCACAAAAATTAAACATGACTTTCCTACAACCGTCAAAAGCAATAAAACGATGTTTCCTGCATTGCAGAATCTGTTTTTTAATTTGTATCCCTATTATGAAGGCTGCGATTATATTCTTTCTAACGAAAGAGCTTCTTATACTATATCCAATCATCGATTCAAAGTCTATGTAACTCAAATTGCAGACAACTGGATTAGAAAAATAGTAACCTTCAGGAATAAAGAAGAAATAAAACAGGGTGATGTTTTTGGTCTGATAAGAATGGGATCACAGGTTGATTTATTCATTCCCGATCAGGAAAAAAGCATTGAGATTCTTGTAAACGAAAGGCAAAAAGTAAGGGCCGGGATTACAATTTTGGCTAAACTAAATGATTAGCTATATTAGTTATAATGTAATTTCGACTTTAGTACCTGTTCCTTCACCCTTAAAATTGTATTTATCAGTAATTTCAAATTTTATATGTCTTTTTTTCTGTTGATTAAAAAGGTCTATGTATTCATTCATTACATGTAGTCCTTTGCCAGTTGATTTAATATTATACGATTTAGCTGCTGCCCTGCCAATACCATTATCTTCAATGGTGGCTTTTATCGTTTGATTTTTATTGATGATTGAGATGCTAATTTGACCATTTCCATCTTTTGGGGTTATACCGTGCTTCAATGCATTTTCAACGAAAATTTGAATAAGCATTTTAGGTATCTCGATCTCTAAATCGATTGATTCATCGAACTCAATATTGTAATCTAATTTTGAACCAAAACGGAATCTTTCAATTTCAAGATATTTCCTCACAAAGTCGATTTCTTCTTTAAGTGTTCTGGCTGAATCTTTGGCTTTTATTAAAGTCATTCTAATTAATTCCGAAAGATTGGCAAAGTACTCATAGGCATCTTCTTTTTTACCTAACATAATTGATCCGCCAATAGCATTTAATACATTGAAAGTAAAGTGTGGATCTAATTGGTTATAGGTAGATGATAATTCTAACTCTCTTAACCGTTCTCTCTCGTTATAAATTTTAGTAATACGTTTCTTTTCAATGTTAAATAGAAATGAAATAGTTAGAAATGAAATAATTAGTATTAGTAAATAATAGGGAAATTTAAAGATATAGTATTTATTTGGATGAATTGCAATTATATACTCATTCCCATCCATAAATATACATATGTCTGGTATTGATTTATTGTTTTTTATGAATGATATTTCAAATATCTTTGGTGTTGATGGAGGTATTCCTTCTATTGGGATAAAGTCTTCTTTATTGAGCCATAAGTTATAAATGCCGGAGTTAGTATTGTAAAGTAATAGACTTGGGGTTGTCTGCTCATTAAACTGTAACTCTCTAAATCCAAATTTAGGAACAGGTATATTGATTGTATGTAATGTATCAAATGAAGAATTTAAAGTAACAATGTTTGACCTATCTCTATTTATGAGCCATATCAAGCTATCCTGGAAAGTATTATTTAAGGCAAGTGTATTGGATCTTTTTTGTTTTGGAAGAAATGTTCTTTTTATACGTTTTCCTTTGACATCATAAATACTTATTATTTGGCTTTTCTTTTTATTTGTTGCAAACGATTCTAAAACTGCTATATAAGGGTTCTCTGGTTTGTCTAATATTTGAACGTTAACTGAAGTAAAACCTCCATAGTTTATAATGGGATCAAAGAAGAATTCTAATTTTCGATTAAAGGCCATTGCATAACTGTTCTGATCATGAAAATGATAATCAGTGGTATCTTTTATGTTCCATGGAGCATAACAAGCTCCAAATAATTCATCATATCCATTATTATCAAAATCATAGAAACACACATTTCCATTGCCGCATGATCCATCTGTTTTGGATTTAAACAACTTTTGAGTTAATGGATCATACTTGTAAAATTTTCTTGGTTTTATAGAGTATCCAGCATTCAACGAAATATAAATTTCTGGTCGGTTATTCTTATCTGCATCGTGAAGAAAAATACCATAAGTAAAATCATAAGATCCATATTTGTTTTTTAGAATTTGATCAAGAAAAATATATTGAGTTTTCCCATCTATATTATTATCTTCCTGATAATATGAGATGTCTGTAAGAGCAAGAAATATAGAATCTTCTCTAATTATTAATAATGAGATATCATGGTATTCATTATCAAAAATAGGACCTAAAGCGAATGTATTTAAAGAACCATTTAGTTTTCCTTCAAGATTAACCTGACCCAGTAGATTATAGTTTGTATCATTAATTTGAAAACTTGCATTTTTTGTGTAGTTATCTGTTTGAACAATTACTCTTTCACTAATTCCATCATTATTAAGATCATAATATTTAACTCGACCATGATCTCTGTCGTCAGCCATATTAATGTGAGATACATTCACATGATACTGATTAAAGTTTATAGGAATGGCAAGTATTATAAGTAAAGTTAAAGGAATGGCTATAACTAGGTTGAATAACCATAGAACATTCGATAATTTTTTTCTCATATTTTATTGGTGAAAATATTCTTCCAATAGGTCAATGCCTGATTTACTGATTTTTACTTCCTGAGCATACCCATTTATACCTACAATGCAAGTTCTTTTTTTACGGGATACTTCCCTAAGGTAATTAATGTTTATAAGGCTGGATCTGGAACTTCTAATAAAAATATTATCATCAAGCATTGTTTGTATCTTCCCTATATTAATGGATACATGATGCTTTTTATTATCAAATGTGTGAATAGTAGTATAAACCTGATCCGCAACTAAACAAATTATATCGTTGGGCTTTACAATAATAAATCCTTGCTGAGTATTAAAGCGTAGTGTGTTATTAACTAATTTTTCTATTTGAATGTCATTATGTTTATGTTCTTCAAAGTGTTTTAGTGCTTTCGAAAATCGACTAATAGAAATTGGTTTCATTAAATAATCGCAAGCCTTACAATCAAATGCATCTAACGCGTGCTCTGCATATGCTGTTGCGAAAATGATCTCAGTATTCAATTCAAGTTGATTTATTTCTTTAGCCAAATCTATACCATTGTCCTTGCCAAAATTAATATCAAGCAATACCAGATCCGGTTTGTTTTTAAGAATGGATGGTAGCAATTTTATTGAATTAGTCACT
Organism: Carboxylicivirga caseinilyticus; assembly: GCF_050589785.1. NCBI lineage: Bacteria > Pseudomonadati > Bacteroidota > Bacteroidia > Marinilabiliales > Marinilabiliaceae > Carboxylicivirga > Carboxylicivirga caseinilyticus. Next base: position 198,053 of record NZ_JBNGOX010000003.1, read on the forward strand.
TTATCTACCACAATGTATGTAGGAAAGGACTTTAGCAACTCAACCATTAGATTAATGGCATGTTGCTCATCATCAGCGATAATTACTTTATACATGGTTTAGGTTTATAATGGCTATCTATTTGCAAACTACGCAAAAAATTGAAAAAGTGGAAGTTTTATTGGTTAAATGAATTATATCATTGGTTAAATATACATAACGGTTTATTAATTGTCTTTGAATATGCGTGATTCAGAGTTGGTTAATAATCCACAACAGCTTAATTTAGGATATCGCTGTCAAACTCAAAATTTATACAATGAAAAGAATATTATTTGCGCTATCCCTTTGTCTTTTAATGGGATTAACAGGAACTGTTAAGGCAGAAAGAGTATCTCAGATTTTAAACAATGCCTCTCAAAGAGTGGGAGAAATTGTTGAAGTTGATGGATTAGTTACACAACTTCAAGATGCAAACAAATCTAACTTCAAAGATTATTGGTTGAAGGATAAATATGGAGGTATCATAATGGTACATACTGATGGTACTGAAGATCCAATTACAAATAAAAAATATAATGTAAAAGGATACTTGACTTATAATGCTGATAACGGACTTTACTATATAAGTGAAACCTATAGAAATCAGTTAAGCGATGATGCCTTTATAATTGTAGAGCCCTCGAATCCTTTTACTCCAACACCAGCAATACCTTGGTGGAAAGAAAACTTTTTAATATTGGTGATTGCTGGAGGTGCAATAATATTAGCTCTAATTATTATAGCTTTTGTTGTTTCTTCGAAAAAGAGTAAAAGTATACAGAATGTAAAACCTTCATATACTTCTCATATGACTGCAAATTCAGCAGAAACCAAGGTTTCAATTTCTAATATTGAAACCGTACAAAATAATACCGAGGAGCTTAAAACAATGATCATACCTAAAGCTGATCCTAAAACAATGAAATTCATACCGGGAGAACTTGAAATATTGAAAGGAGCAGATATTGGTAAAAAGTTTAAGATTGCAGGATCTCCTCAGAGTGATGGAACAAGCATTGTTACAATCGGTAGAGAAAATTCAAATGAATCAAATATGTTTTCTCATATTCATTTAAAAGAAAAAACTATTTCCAGACAACAAGCTCAGATTATACAAAGCAATGGTAACATTAAAGTCAAAAACCTGAGTAAAACAAACTTGACTAAAGTAGATGGAAAAGAATTAATGCCTGATGAAACAATAGAACTATCTCCAAATGCAATAATATCATTAGGTGAGGTTGAAATTAAGTACTTATTGAATTAGAATACTAAATAAAGTTACCCTCATTTATTTCTAATGAGGGTAATTCTTTATATGAACATATGGCAAAATATGAACTTTATTATTCTGCAGAAACGGATGCAGGACTTCGAGGAAATAATGAAGATAGTATATGTGCATTAGCGTTAGATGATTTGTTTGTATTTGCAGTGGCAGATGGAATGGGGGGAATGGATGCTGGCGAAGTAGCCAGTGAAATTGCAATTAATGCTATTGTCGATTGCGTAAAGGAGAGCATTGAATCAATTGTAAAAGGTAGAAAGACATTAAAGGAAATTATTAGATATTCATTTTTGGTTGCGCAAACAAACATTGCAGATGATATTGTTGAAAATCCTGCACGATCAAGTATGGGTACCACTCTGACAATGGTTCTAATTTATAAGGGGAGATATGCAATAGGGAATATTGGAGATTCAAGGATTTATCTGCGTCGCAGAGGAAAACTGAAATTACTGACTATGGATCATAGTTATGTTTTTGAAGAACAGAAAAAAAAAGGGAAAAATCTGTCTGAGAGCATGATTAAAAACTATGGACATCTGGTAACAAAAGCAGTAGACGGTAAAAATATTACACCTGATTTATTTCCTAAGAGAAGAAAGAGTTATAAGTTGAAAAATAGAGATGGACTTCTTTTATGTTCTGATGGATTGATAACGGCAGATGTGTTTAATGACTCAACAAAAATACAAGCTGCTATCAATACATGTAATTATATAGATGATGTTAGTAGGACATTGATTAAATCAGCAATGGAAAATGGTTCAAATGACAATATTAGTGTTATCTATCTTAGTCAGAAAAGCAAGGTTAAGTGATAAATTATTAATTGAATATGCATACAATAATCTGTCCATTTTGTAAAGAAGTAATAAAGGAAGGTGCTGTTAAATGTAAGCATTGTGGAAGTATATTGTCGCAATTGCCAATATACAATAACCAGAATGTTGATACTATCATAAAACAAGAATTAAGTAATCATTATCAGATTATAAGTGCCTTAGGAAAAGGGGGTATGGCAACAGTTTATAAAGCTATTCAAAAGAACCTGAATCGATACGTAGCACTTAAAGTTGTGCATCCCAATTTGGTTCATGATCAGGAGTTTCTAGCCAGATTTCACAGAGAGGCACAAGTTTCAGCATCCCTAAGACATCCTAATATTGTTACTATTTATGATGTAGGATCGATAAAAGGAATTCATTTTATATCGATGGAATTATTGGATGGCAAGGATTTACATTCAATAATCAGATCAGAGGGTAAGCTTACTCCAAGTGATCTTGTACTGACAATTGCCCCTATTGCAAATGCTTTAGGATATGCTCATGAAAAACATTTGGTTCATAGAGATATAAAAAGTTCAAATATATTTATAACTAAGGAAGGTAGGCCGGTCTTAACAGATTTTGGTATTGCCCATTTAGAACAAAATACGCAATTGACACAGGCTGGTGCAATTCTTGGGACACCAGATTATATGAGTCCTGAACAGGCGAATGCTGAAAATATTGATGGAAGAAGCGATATTTTCAGTCTGGGAGTAGTGATGTATGAATGTTTAACAGGGCAGTTACCTTTTAAGACGGAAAATCCACTAAGCACGATAAATGCCATTATAAATAAGAAACATAAACCAGTATCTCATTTTAATAAAGGAATTCCAAACTGGATTGAAGACTGTTCAAATATGTGTTTGGAGAAAAATCCTGATTTGCGTCCCAAAACTGCCTATGATTTAGAGTTGCTCTTAAAAAATGGCGATAAAAAAGTTTTTCTGGCAAAGAGAAATCTGTTTAATACTAAGGTTGTAAATTCTGCAGTTATCGCATTAAGTAGTGTTGCTCTCCTAATTTTTGTAACATTAATTGCTATTGGTTTTTTAATTAAATCAGATGCATCTGTTACTACTCCCAAAGCTTTAGTTAATCAGTCTGACATTAAAAATGAACCTATTCTTGAAATTTCAAATAAAGGAACAGACCTCCTAATTGTTACAGGAAATGAGGTTGATTCTACTAGAGGCAAAGTAGGTGGATTAACAACAACTAACGATGACCCACAACCCAAAGATGAGGACAAGAAAGAATCGGTTGTTAAAGTAGAGAAAAATTTGGAGTATTTTATTAACCAGGCTAATACTGCCTTTGATAAAAGAAGTTATCAAAAGTGTCTAAACCAATGTATTGAAGCACTAACATTAGATCCAGATAACAAAACTGCATTAAAATTAAAAGAAAAAGCTACAAAGGCAATTGAAGATTCCAAGATTTTAAAAGGATTGAAATTTGATAAACTTGTTGAATTGGCTGATTATCATTATTTGGAATCAAATAGTGATTCGGCTCTGTTTTTTTATCAACAAGCACGGAAATATAAACCAAATGATGATCATGTAAATGGACGTATTATACAACTTAGTGAAGAATTAAGTTATGTCAAGGAAAAATTAAATCAAGATATCGTAAAAGCCAATGAAGCAATTGCCGGAGGAGACTTAGAAAGAGCTTTTGATTTATTTTCTAAAGCTTTTAAGGAGGGATATCAGTCATTTGATTTAAGAGATCAGATTAGTAAAATCAAAGAAAATCTTGCTCAATATTGGATAAATGAAGCTCAGAACAAGATGGTAATGGTTGATGGCGGCATTTTTGAAATGGGAAGCGATCAGTCAAGTCAGGATCAAAAGCCGAAACATCAGGTACAGGTTTCTTCATTTCAAATGGATGCTTATGAAGTAACTGTAGAAGAGTACAGAAGGTTTTGTAAGATAAATGGACTGAAGATGCCAACTGAACCTTCTAAAGGATGGAGTGCAAATCAACCTATTGTTAATATTTCCTGGAATGAGGCTATGCGATATGCACAGTGGGTAGGCAAAAGACTCCCGACCGAGGCAGAATGGGAATATGCAGCAAAAGGAGGAAGAGTATCAAAAAGTTATAAATATAGTGGTAGTGACATCGCTAATCAGGTAGCCTGGTACAATACCAGTAGTATACACACTATTAAATCAAAAAATCCTAACGAGCTAGGTTTATATGATATGAGTGGAAATGTTTGGGAATGGTGTTATGACTTTTATGATGCTGAATTTTATAAAAACAGTTCTTCAAATAATCCTTTGGGGCCACAATCTGGTGACAAGAAGATTATTAGAGGAGGAGGATATAAAAGCCCGACAAGAGAATTACAGGTTAAACACAGGGGCGCAGAAAAACCACAAAAAAGATCTGTTGAGATAGGATTTAGATGTGTGAAAAGTAATTAATAAAATATCAATTTTTCAACTATGAGTCACTACAAGATTGGCACCATTTTATTCTTAATTTTATTTAGTACATATTCAGTATTTGCAGCCAGAGGACCAAAGATATTAAGTCCGGTAAATAATAAGTCTATTACACAAACCTCAGTGGTACTGATTTGGGAAGAGCTAAATAGAACAAATATTATTTACGAAGTTAAAGTCTCAGAATCACCGGATTTTCTAGATGACTTAAGCCTGGTTTTACAAACAACTAAAAATAAAATCACCATTAACTATCCATTCTTTGAATTGGGTAAAAGGTACTTCTGGACTGTCAAGGGGATGTATACAAATAATGGCACTGTATACATTAATACAGATTGGTCTCATGAGAAGCAAAAAATACAAAGTGATTATTCATTTGTAATTGCTGAGGATGCGATTGATTTGGCAGGTGAGCAACCCAAAATGTTATTGGATGAGGAACAAATGGCTTATGATACGCTTCAGCCAGTGTTGAAGTGGGACTTCTGGAAACTTAAGAATGAACCATATAAAATATTAAACAAAGATGGTGTTTTTGTGGAGCCTATTCTTAGTAAGATAAGTTATGACTTTCAAATTTCAGAAGCATCTGATTTTTCTGTTGGTACGAGAACCTATTCACCTATATTAGGTGACAGTATCATTATTAAAATGCCTATTCTATATCCTAATCATGAATATTTTTGTAGGGTGCGTGCAAAATATTATGATCCTATTCTAAAAATAGTTAGGACTACACGATGGTCAAGTGAATTTAATGGTTGGCACTCGTTTAAAACTTCTATAGATGCATTAGGGACTTTTTCATTTTCAGAAGGTTCTATACTGGAACAAAACATGGGAGATCTCATCAATTATAGTTTAGAATTGTTGGTGTCAGGTAATTACAATAATATTAGTCCAAGTGTGTCGATGAATGGTCAGATGTTATCATTTATAAGTGATAGATCTGGTAATCGTGAATTATATCTTAAAGATACTTATGCAAGACGTAATGGGGGAGAAACGCAAAAAACTCAAATAATGTCTGGTCGTTCAATCTATAATCCATTTTGGTTAAATGATGATGAAAGAGTCGGTTTTTTTGCTAATTTATATAATCCGATGTCCTGGCATGTGTTTTCAACAAATAGGGGGTCTGGATTGACTATTATGACTTCAGGTATGGAAATGGCTGAAAAGAATCCTGACTTTAGTTTAAGTGGTTCTTGTTCTACGGATGGTAGGGTGATTTTTAGTGCTAAAATGTATGATAGTGATCCGTACATGATGTATTTACTTGATTTATCTGATGATAGCCGTACACAATTACGACCTGGTTTATTTCCTGATATCAGGGATGATGATAGAATCGTATTCTGTTCAAACGAAACAGGTAATTATGAAATATGGATTGTAGAGTTGGAAGGGAAAAGTGTTTTTCGTCCAACTATATTAAACTCACATCAGGCAGATGATTATGAACCTGCTTTTTCACCTAATGGTGAACGCATTTTATTTACTTCAAACAGAAGCGGCAATAGTGATATCTGGGTTATGGATGTGGATGGAAGCAATCTGCAACAATTAACTACACATCCTATGGTTGATCGTCATCCTCAATGGATTGATGCAAGTACTATTGTATTTCAATCGAATAGAGATAAAGATGATAGGGGGAACCCGATCTATGGAATTTACTTATTAAGATTATCTAATTGAAAATAGTTAAAATACTTTCTTATGAATCGGATCATTTTCTTTATTCTGATTGAGTTTTTTTTCATATTTTGTTTAGTAGCACAAAATAACAAAGGTATTAAGCTTATAGACAATGTTTTTACAAATAAACTCTTATCAAATGTTTTAAATGTAAATGATGAAGTAGCTTACTTCGGTTTATACTGGAATGATCTGACAAAGACATATTTAGAGCAAAGTAATTTTGAAAACAGGTTACTTCAAAAAACTTCAGCAAATATTCATATAAAGGATCCTGAAATTCTTATTTCTGAGTACAAACGACTAAGTAGAAAGTTATCTGAAGAAATAGCAGAAGAAACGGAAATTAATAAAGAAAGGATAGATCGTGATATTAGATATTTGGGAGAAAGTCTTGCTAAGCTTGCTGCAGACAATAAAATTACAACGAATAATAGTACGGTAGATTTTTTTCTTAAGGAACTGGTTATATCATCTGCTCAAGAAAAGCAAAAGCAAAAATATGAAGCAAAGATGAGAGATATTGAAATAAAAGCGGAAGCTGATTTAAGAATGAACCTTAGTAATAAACTTGAACCCATTAAAGAATCAATTATTAAAGAAAATAAGGATTCTAAAGATCAATTTTTTAGAGCTTTTGCATATGAGAAGGATGAAAGTAAAGAGGATTATTATTATGAATGTTATAAGTTTCATGATTGTTTTATTAAGGAAGTAAATAAGAATTATAATGTCTATAATAGCGATTGGTTATATCCAAAATGTGCTAAACCAGTATTGTCTTTTCAAACAACTTATACGAATGGTAATTATCTCTCAATCGCGAAAAGAAAGAAAGGTTTGTATGATAAATTTGGAAATAAGGAATTACTTGATGCAACCAATCTCTTTCTAGATGCAGCATTGTCTGAAAAGAATGACGATGCTCATGCTTATTTGTTTAAATCGGAGTTAGAAGAGAATATCATAAAAAAAATGTTCTATGTATTGCTTGCTGATAAATTTGATCATGATGATCCAGAAGTAGAAATGTCTAAAGTAGAAGTAGAGGATGTTTTTTTGAATGAGTTCTTTAAATCGATTGAACAAGGAGACGTGTCTTTTATTAGGGAAAGTGTCGAAAATAATTTTCATTTAGGACTTGAGAAGAATGGGAAAACGCCAATAATAGTTTCAATCGAGAATGATCAGGATAAAATACTTGATTTATTAATTGACAATCATCCCAATAAAGAAACTATATTAAAAAATGGTCATTTATTGCTTTTTCATATGGCTGCAGTTGATGCTGTTAAATGTACTAAGTTAATGCATTCAAAAGGATTAGATCTGGGATTTGTGGATTCTTCAAATAATGGTATAACAGCCTTAAATATAGCATTGGATAATGGAAATTATAATGTTGCATCATACCTCTTAGCAAATATAAAAAGTCCTGATAAAGCCCTTAAGTATGTGAAGAAAGTAGAACCTGATCAACTAAAAGAAGCATGTTTGTTTATTTATGATAAATCGGATAAATATCTAAATATTATTGAGAAATATGATAAAGCTTTTCTTAAGGATAACTATAGCCGAATAAATATCACCGCATTACCAGATGATGCTTTTATTTATATTAATGGAACATGCTACGGGCAAGGTAATTGTTTATCAGCTTATCTTAGATTAGATAAGAGTTATCTGGTTGAGATTCAGAAAAAGGGTTTTAAAACAGTTAATAAGAATATTTTACTGAAAAAAGGCCAACTGGCAAATGTAAGGGTTGTGTTAAAAGAAAATCCAAAAACACTTATTTCACTTAAGTCTCACAATGATGTTGGTTACCAATTAAAAGATTGGCACGATTTCTATGTAGGTCCATCAGGGTTGAAAAAGGAAAATAAGAGAAACAATGAATTTAATGAAGAACTTAAACAAGTTGCCAGGGATAAGGCCAAAGCAGAGGCAGATGCCCACAATAAAAGAATTAAATTAGAATTGGATAAGATAAATAGTTCTATCAGAATGCAAAATGAAGAGATTAAACTTTCAAATGAACAACTGAATAAAGAAAGACTATTTGAAGTCTCCTATGCAAGTGCAAAATCTATCGCTGATACTAAAAATTCAAACCCTAAGGTTAACAAAGAAATTGTATATGAAAAAATAAATCAACTGTCGAATAATGCACTTCAGGAAAGCAATGTTGAAGAAGAGAAAGAAACAGAAACCTTGAAAGAAGATGTTATTGTAGCCAAAGAGCAGGAGAGTATTATGGCGTTGGATAATAATAGAAATGAGGAAAATAAAATCCTGGCAATTGTTCAGCCAAAAATAATGAAAGATGGCATAAATGTCATTGATATTGTTGGATATGATGGAGCGCAGTTGAGGGTTGATTCAATCGTATTTGTAAATCCTGAAAAAGAAGGAAACAGGTCGATTAATTATCAAATAACTGAAAACGCCATTGAGTTTTTTCCGGTTTATGGCGAGGGTAGCTATCAATTTACAACTACTATTAATGAGAAGGATACTATTCAGATCATAGAAGTAAAAGCAGAGGATATTCCAAAAGAATATATTGGTTTTGTTATTGCTGAGAATGGAGGTTTTTTAGAAATGGAGATAATCAGTAATCGGGAGATTATAGCCGGATCTCACGTTACTATTAAGCAAATTAAATCTGATCAATTAGAAGTGGTCGCCAGTGGTAATATTATTTCAGGGAAAGGTAAAAGATACCATATTGAACTTTCCAGAAAGTTTTTTGAACCCTCTTATGGTACTTTAGTAATGTGTGATATTGAGTAATGATATTTAAGATGCAAAAATTTAGAAATGATGATCATATGAAATGGATATTATTACTGATTATTGTTTTTTTAGACCTTACCATTGCATTTACTCAAAACACAATGGTCGATGCACATAAAAACAGTAAACTTAATCTTATTGAAGTTTATCAATATCTCTCTTTAATTGTATAATAATTAAACTCTAATTATTAAAATTGATTACAAACAGTAAATCTAGGTGATTGCTGCACAAATCAATACGAATATTACATAGAATGATTGCTCTAAAAACCTTGTTTTATTTCGAAAATTGTATTGTTTTGCATCGTAAAACATATAATTACGAAACATGTTAGGAAAATACATTCGATTAATAATAGCTACACTTTTAGTATTAACATCAGTCTTTCTATTTATTTATGGCTCTATTGGCTGGGGAGTAATTTCGGTTATTGTTGGCTTGCTGTTTGTATTGTTTCATTTTAAAAATGAAAATAATCTGCTGGCATTCTATTTTATCAGGAAGAACAAGTTTGCAAAAGCAGAAAAAGTACTATCGAAGGTGAAGAGCCCGGAAAATATGATAAAACGTCAAACGGCATATTATTATTATCTGTTAGGTTTATCGCAAGCTCAAACTCAACAATTATCCTTGGCTGAGAAAAGTCTGAAAAAGGCCTTGTCGACAGGATTACATTTGAAAGCTGATCAGGCAATGGCAAAATTAAGTCTTGCAGGTTTCTATTTATCAAAGAGAAATAAGAAGCTTGCTAAAATTCACTTGATGGATGCCAAGAAACTGGATAAACAAAAGATGCTGACAGCTCAGATTAAAGAAGTTGAAAATATGATGAAAAGAATTTAAAAAAAAATCTTTTCATCATATTTTCAAATATTGCTGAGGTTGATGATAGTACACATTAAACTATTTAGTAATTACCAATATCTGCTGTTTCTATAATTAATTTATTTGATCTTACTTTAAAGTAATACATTGGTAGTAATACAATTGGCTTTTATTGAGTATATTCCAATTTGGTCATGATAAACTGTAGCATTACTCAAACTAATGACTACACAAATATGATCATCTTACCTCAATTTCTTATGCAGCCAGGCTCTTATTGGTTCATCATAAAACGTTAGACTTACATAAGCTAATAATATGGCCCCTGTAAATGTCAATAATGCAAATGGCATGGCTTGCAATAATGTAATACCACTATGATTGCTTACCCATGCAACATAAAAATAAACAAGAACATAATGTGTCATGTATAACGGGTAAGAAAGATCACCTAAGAACTTAGAGATTCTTTTTGATATTTGATTATGTAATACACCTCCAGCGCCAATAAATACAATGATTGGAAATATAATGATGATGCAAAATGATTCATATAATCCATTCATCCAAAGATATTCTGTTCCTCCGATTCTTGGCACAAATAGTGTTACAGCAAGCAAGAGACTACACCATAAAAAAGCATTTTTAATGTAGATTGGTTTAGATACACGAGATAATAACAAACCTCCAAAAAATGGGAACAAAGTGCGGATTATTCCAATACGCATATGTTCTGTATTTAGTGTCCAACCGCCAGCAATGTCTCCATTGGGGCTTGTTATAGCTAAATGTATTAGCAATCCAGCGGCCAACATAACAAACAAGGCTAATGCTTTATTCGATAGTTTTCTTATTCCTATTGCATATAAGATATTAGCTATATACTCAAATAACAATGACCAGCCAACACTATTGAGAGGATGCATTTCTTCCCAACCACGTATGTCCATTGAAAGAGGAATGGGTAAAATCGTATAACCTATAAGCATTACAATGATTAATTTCCAAACAGGTACAGTATGAATTAGTGGCCAAATCGTTGAATCAGTAAAGTAAAAGCCCATAGCTCCGAGAGTCATGCCCAATATAACGAGTGGTTGCAGGCGAACAAGTCGTCGACGAAGAAAACCACCAAAGGTTAATTTTCTCCATCTGTCGTCATATGCATAACCGATCACAAAACCAGATAAGAGAAAAAAGAAATCAACTGCCAGATAACCATGATTTACAATATTGTCAAGATGACCGCTGGCAAGTGGCTCTGTAAGGTGAAATATAACCACAATAATAGCAGCTATCCCTCTAAGTCCATCCAATATCTGATAATGTGGCTTTGTTTCTATCTTTATAGTTTCCATTTTTTTTATATTATCTTAATTAATCCCACAGCTGGTTTTAAGTTCTTTCATTTCAAGTTAATCGTAGTTGAATAATTATAACTTCAACTACGATTACATTCGTTGTGATTCAAGAAATCGCCTAAATGAATATTTGATTTTTTATGAATTATATAAAAGTCCACCTTGCTTTTTACTCATACGAAGGAGACTAATTTTTAAGGAAGTATCGAAAGATTGCAGTTTATAGCATTTATGAAATTGAATATTTTCATTTCCATATATTCCTGAGATTATAATTCAACCTCCTAAATTTGTTTCAAAATGTTTCATAATTTGACCTTATTTGTACCTCGTTTAAATTAAATGCAACTGAGGTACAAATAGTGACCAAACTTATGTCCAAAAATGCTAATGTGTGCTAAAGTGGTAATATGAAAAGTGGCTGTAATACTTATTAAGACTAGGATTTTTAAATTAACTCTTCATGGTTTGTCATTTGTTTTCCCTACCTATTTGCCGATACAGAATTTTCTAAATGATGTAAATCAGGTAAATACAATATTTGAGTTGTAAAAATGATGTAAGGAAATTCAGGTATTTCCAGAATTTCTGAATGACTTTACATCGGTGATAATTTGGCCGGTTATTTATCCTAACTTTCAAAAATAGTTATTATTCAATTCAATATTCTCCTTCTTTGTATATTAATTATATTCCTTTGCATATAAATCATGTAAAAATCCTTTAATTATATGAGAAAACATATAAAATTGACTATATTTGAGTAGTTATATTGAAATGCATATAATGAAAAAGCTGGCAGAATTTGTAAAGCAAAGAAGAAAAGAAGTGAATCTTACCCAGGAAGAGTTTGCAGATAGGGCAGGAGTAGCTTTGACTGTTGTCAGAAAAATTGAACAAGGTAAAAGTAATTTGAATCTCGACAAAGTTAATCAGGTTCTAGCAATGTTTGGGCATGAACTGGCTCCGGTAAATACAAAGGAATTGGAGAAAACTTCAGATGAATGAGAAAAGCAAAAGTATTATACAACGATAGACTTGCAGGTATTCTGGTTGAATCAGATGAAGGAGAGTATACTTTTACCTACAATAAGGAGTATGTAATAAATTATCCTGACTTCTTTTTGACTTTTACAATGCCTGTCATTGATAAGGTGTACAAATCCAATAGACTATTCCCATTCTTTGAGTGTTTAATACCTGAAGGTTGGTTGTTAGAGATAGCCTCAAATAGCTGGAAGATAAATAAAAATGATCGAATGGGGCTTTTGTTGGCTTGTTGTCAAAATTGTATAGGAGCTGTTAGCGTTTTACCAATAAGAGAAGAAGATGACTAAAAAGTGCCTGTATTGCTATGAAGAGGTGGAAAAAGGAGGTGAGTTCCATGAATCTTGTAGTCAACTCTTTTTTGGAACTGCAAAACCTCCTGTTATTCCTTATGGGTTGGATAAAATGGCGGAGTTGGCAAAAAATGTAGTTGAGCGGAGTGTAACTGTTCCCGGTGTTCAGCCAAAGCTTTCAATGAGTGTAGTTGAAGAATCTAGGGATAGAACGGATAAAAGATTGACTGTTGTTGATGCCTTAGGAGGTAATTATATTTTTAAACCAGCATCATTAGATTATCCTGAAATGCCGGCAAATGAACACTTGACAATGCGTATTGCTGAAAGTTTTGGAATCAATGTAGTTCCATCCAGTTTGATTAGATTACAGTCAGGTGAACTTTCATATATCACCAAGCGGATTGATCGAACAGAAAAAGGAGAGAGGATACATATGTTGGATATGTTTCAAATAACAGAAGCCTTTGATAAATACAAGGGATCAATGGAAAAGATTGGTAAGGCTCTTAATGAATATTCAGCTAATCCACTCCTGGATAAATTGTATTTGTTTGAGTTGACTTTGTTCAGTTTTTTGACTGGCAATAATGATATGCACTTGAAGAATTTCTCAATGGTATTATCAAATAGAAAGTGGATTTTATCTCCTGCTTATGACTTATTAAATGTATCTATTATACTTCCTGAAGATACAGAAGAACTGGCATTGACTTTAAGTGGAAAAAAGAAAAAGTTAACCAAAGCTACCTTTGATGCATTTGGTTCTGATCTTGGTCTCAATAAAAAGCAAATCCAAGGAGTTTATAAGCGTTTTATTAAGAATCAATCAACAGCCTATAAATGGATTAATAAATCATTTTTATCTGAGGAAATGAAAAAGAGTTATAGAGATATGCTTGAAAACAGGTATTCTAAACTTTTTGAATAATATTAGTAATGCTTGTAAATATTCCCGCAAATTACATTTTTACTTCATAAAGTATTGGAATAAATGCCTAATTTAGTACATTTGAAATGTTTATAAAACATTGAATGTTAAATATTTAAATTACTTTCCGATATAGAAACACTAAATATCAGAAAAAGAGTGATTAATGGTAAATGAGGTTCATATGGGGTACAAAAATGAATTGTATTGAAAGTGATTGATATTTAGTTGGATATAGGGATTTTGTTGCTGAAAAATGATAAAAGATTTGACATGTTGATGTATCAGTCAATATATACGAAATATATTATCTAGAAAGTAATTTCAACCTTCGTTCCGATTGCTACGCCTTCAGTATCATATTTATCAGTTATATTAAAATTGATTTTTCTTTTATTCTGATCATTGAATAAATTAATATACTCCTTCATCACCTGCAAACCTTTACCAGTTGATTTGATATTATACGATTTAGCTGCTGCCCTGCCAATACCATTATCTTCAATGGTGACTTTTATCGTTTGATTTTTATTGATGATTGAGATGCTAATTTGACCATTTCCATCTTTAGGGGTTATACCATGCTTCAATGCGTTTTCAACAAAAATTTGTATAAGCATTTTGGGTATCTCAATCTCTATATCGATTGATTCATCTAAGTCGATACTATAATCTAATTTTGAACCAAACCGGAATCTTTCAATTTCAAGATATTTCCTCACAAAGTCGATTTCTTCTTTAAGTGTTCTGGCTGAATCTTTGGCTTTTATTAAAGTTAATCTGATAAGTTCTGATAAGTTGGCAAAGTACTCATACGCTTCTTCCTTTTTGCCCATCATTATTGATCCTCCTATTGCATTTAAGACATTGAATGTAAAATGTGGATCGAGTTGATTATAGGTAGAAGCCAGTTCTAATTCCCTTAAACGCTCCTTTTCTTCAAATCGTTTGATTATTCTTTTCTTTTGATCATTCAATACCCAATAGACAAGAAAGAAGGCTACAATAGCAATTGTTAGATAGTACGGAAACCTATATATAAAATATGGATTTTTGTTAATTGTTATGATGTGTTCGTATCCATCTTCAAAAATACAAATCTTAGGTATTTTTAAAGAAGGATGTTTTATTAATGAGATTTCAATTGCTTTTGGTGTGCAAGGAGGAATATTATTAATTGGAATAAAGGTCTTCTGTTCAAACCATATGTTAACAATCCCATTTGCAAGATTTGTGAATAAAATACTTTGTTTTTGATCAGTCAAGGAGAGGTGTTTAAGTCCAAATCCCTCAACAGGAATATCAATTGTCTTTATAGTATCAAATTGTATATTTAATATGGTGATATTAGACGATTTGGGATTAAGGAGCCAGATAATACTGTCTTTAAATTCAGGTAATATAGCAATTGAATTATTACGATCCTGTTTGGGTAAGTTGGTTTGTCTTACAACTTCGCCCTTATGATTATACAATTTTAAGGATTGAGGTTCCCTTTTATCAGATGCTGAAGTCTTTAATAAAGCAAAGATGTTGTTTTTGTTGTTTTCAATAGTTTGAAAGTTAAATGAGGTATAACCTCCGTGATTAATAATTGGGTCAAAATGAAAGGTTAAGTCGTTATTAAATACCATACAGTAACTATTCTGGTCGTGATATTTATATCTAGTTGTATCTGATATATTCCACGGAGCATAGCATACTCCTATCAGTTCATCAATTCCATCTCTGTCTAGATCTGTAAACCAAATATGATTGTTACCACATGAACCATCTGTATTGCTCTTTAGTAGTTCTTTATTATGAACATCATACATATATAATTTACGAGGTTGTATGGAATAACCGGAAAAGATTGCTATATAGATTTCAAGTTTTCCATCATTGTTTGAATCATGTAGTTTTATATTATAAGTAAAATCATAAGCTCCGAATTTGTTTTTTCGAATCTGGTCTATAAAGATAAACTGTGGTTGACCTTCAATGTTACCATGTTTTTTATTGATGGTTATATCACAGTAGTTTAAAAATATTGAATCTTGTTTGATGGTTAGTAATGCTATATCATCAAAATCATTGTCAAATATTGGTCCTAATGCAAAATTGTTAAAGTTATCATTGAGATTACCTTTTAAGTTAATTTGTCCTAATAGGTTAGAATTATAATCATGCATCTGGAAACATGCCGATTTTGATAAGTTATCAGTATGAGCTACAATTCGCTCACTAACACCATCATTATTGAAATCATGATACATAACACGTCCATGGTCTCTGTTGTCCTTTTTGTTCAAATTGGACACCTGAACATTATACTGATCAAACTTAATTGGGATAGCAAGAATGATGAGTATTGCAAGAGGAATTGATACGAAAAGATATATAAACCAACTATTGCGATCTAGTAGTTTTTTCATAATCTATTGTTGAAAATATTCCTCTAACCTTTCTGTACCTGTCTTACTTAGTTTAACTTCTTGGGTGTATCCGTTAAGCCCGACAATGCATGTTCTCTTTTTTCTGGATACCTCTCTCAAATAGTTAATATTAACAATACTTGATCTGGAACTTCTAATGAATTTCTTTACATCTAGCATAGATTCAATTTTTCCAATATTTATTGAAACATGGTATCGTTTATTATCAAGAGTGTGAATTGTTGTGTATACCTGATCCGCAACCAAACAGATTATATCGTTGGGTTTTACAATAATAAATCCTTGTTGAGTATTAAAGCGTAATGTGTTGTTAACTAATTTTTCTATATTAATGTCAGTATGCTTATGTTCTTCAAAGTGTTTAAGAGCTTTCGAAAATCTACTAATAGAAATTGGTTTCATTAAATAATCACAAGCCTTACAATCAAATGCATCTAACGCGTGTTCAGCATATGCTGTTGCGAAAATGATTTCAGTATTCAATTCAAGTTGATTTATTTCTTTAGCCAAATCTATACCATTGTCCTTGCCAAAATTAATATCAAGCAATACCAAATCCGGTTTGTTCTTAAGAATGGATGGTAGCAATTTTATTGAATTAGTCACTTTATCTACCACAGTGTATGTAGGAAAGGACTTTAGCAATTCAACCATTAGATTAATGGCATGTTGCTCATCATCTGCGATAATTACTTTATACATGGTTTAGGTTTATAATGGCTATCTATTTGCAAACTACGCAAAAAATAGAAAAAGTGGAAGTTTAATTGGTTAAATGAATTATATCATTGGTTAAATATACATAACGGTTTATTAAATGTCTTTGAATATGCGTGATTCAGAGTTGGTTATTAGTCTATTGCAGTTTAATTTAGATTATTATTTAAGACTCAAAAATCATACTATGAAAAGAAAATTGTTGCTCCTTCTACCTATGCTAATTCTTCCATTTTTTTATAGGTTGTGAAGAGGAAGATAAGAATGAAGAACCTCAGAATTATAGAATATTTGTAAAAGCGCTAAATGATGATACAAGTGAAGCTGCAGGATATGTAAAAATTAAGCTTAGCACAAATGATTCTGTGATTTCTAGAACCTTTGAACAAGGCTGTACAAACCTAGGTACTAAAGCAACAGACTCAAATGGTGAATGTGTTTTTGATAATACGTCTTTTGCAGGTGAACCTGAAATATGTAATGTTCAATCCTTCGATTTGCAAGTAAATGAATTAGAGTGTGCCTATTATTATGCTAGTCATATTCGAGTATTAAAAATATTTATAACATCTTAAATATGAAAAAGATTACCTTTCTAATATCAATATATTTGATAACTACTTTATCAGCAATTTCTCAATATAAAGAAAATGCTCTAATACCTAGATGTGGTTATAGTATGTCTACAGGAATTGGAGGTTTCGAATATAAAAATGGAGCCGGAAGCTTAAGTCTGGGGTATATGGATGGTGTTATTTTTTGTGGAACTATTTACTTCAAAAAGGCACAGGCTAATGATTTTTATATTTCAGTTTTTGGCAATCTTTCACAATCAAGAGAGGATTCCAATGACGATTCTGTTTCAGATTCTATGCCTATAGGAGGAATATTAGGGTATCGATTTGCACAAGTCGGAATATTTGATATAAAAATTGGAGTTGGCTTAACTGATTTAAAAACATTCAGCAGTGATATAGCTTTTGATTTTTCTATTGGAGTACCAATAAACTTTTAAAATAATTATCGTCTACTCACCCTTTATCAATTATTATAAATATGAAAAGCAATTTATCACGTATAGTTCTATTTGTAGTTCTAATTTTTACATATACTACTACATATGGACAAAAAGAAATAAGACATAACCAAGGAAATTCTATTGCAGAACTAATATTTATGAGAAAACATATTGTATGGGGAGATGGTGTATACGGCTATTTTTATATACATAAACTTATAGGTAATCAGTATGTTGGTGAAAAATATAAAATTAAAGCTGGGCAAAGAGTTAAAATTAACTTACAAGAGGAAGGTACTTATCGTCTGAAGATGAAGGGAGGACGAAAAGTATTTTTGGAAATAAAAAGAGGCGATAAATATTATTACAGAATTTTATCCGGTTCAATAGGTTGGCATATGAAGCCATTAAATGAGGAGAAAGGTGTGAGATGCTACAACAGTACTAATGATAAAAATGATGAAGTTTATGAGTTTTAAGAAATCTTTATTATTCTTCTTTCTAGTCGTTGCCGTAAGTAATATGAATTCACAAGAAAAAGAGTACTCTATTAGAAGTAATGGTTATTACAAATGTTATATTTCTCATGGCCATAAATCGGGTAAAGTAGATGTGAAACGTAGCATTGCTATGACCTTAAAATTTAACATTGATGACGTGTATTTTTGCCTATTTGCTGTTAGCAAGAATATCAATAAAAAACCTTATAAGCTACATGAATTAATATCCCAAACATATACAGTTAAATCAAAATTAGCAGAGGCCTTGTTTAATAGCATTGTTATTAAGGGAAAATATAAAGTTGTTAACAATAAAATAGAGATTACATTTCCTGATAATCCTGATCCAAATCAAAATGGAATACCAACATTTACTGGGTCGATTAATAATGATAAAAATGAACTTTTATTAAAGGCCTCCTATTTTAGTGAAGACCTGTTTAATTTTGATGAAATTTACTCAATGGAGTATAATAAATTTTAAAATCTTTTCTTAAAATAATCTAAAAACAATTAGTATGAAAAGCCTATTAAACTATTTATTAGTAACTATTATATCTTTTACATTTATATGCTGTGAAGAAAATGATGATAAACCAGAATGTGAAGTTAATAATACTGGAGAAGTTGTTATTATCAATAATACAGGAGCCGCTACAACAGTGTATGTTATTAGCATGGCCAATGCACGAGTCCTAGGGACAAGCAGTAACAAAATTACATATAAAGATGTTCCTGCCGGAGATGTTTTAATTGGTTATTGGGTTAGTGAAGGTGTATGGAATACAGTTGTAAATCATGTAACATCATGTAATACAGTTACCTATGTAATAAAATGATTTTTGCTAAATAATATACCTATATATGACAAATCAGTGTTTTTTTCGATAAAACTGATGATTATGAGTTCAATTAAAAATTATTATAAATATCTACGCTTGAAAAACATTATATTACTTTTAATCCTATTCACAGTAATTTCATGTGAACCAGACAAAAGAGAAGATTGGGAAACTAATACTTCATTGGAAGAAGATAGCGCAAATGACTATGGTCACTCGCTAACAGGTGATTTTACAGGCACAGGTAGTATCCTTGATTATGTCGATGATTCAAACTCAAATAATGGAGATGCATCTGTTCATGTTAGTCAAAGTTCATCAGGTTATACTATAAGATTAACAATTGGTGATTATAACAAAACATTTTCATGCAGCGGTTCTGGTGATTTTACAATACAAGGTATAAATAATAAAGTGAGTGGTACAATTAACTTGAATCCTAATTCAAATTCTGGCAATTATACCAATTATAAACTAGTAGAATTTGAATATATAGAACAGCAAAAATATAGTTGGAATTGCTCACGTTAAATAGATAAGAAACATTAAATAACTAAAAAAAAATGAAACATAGCATTTTTAAATTAACTTCTACATTCATGTGTTTTGTATTATTATCTGCGTTACTTTTCGCATGTGAGCAGATTGAGGAAGCACTCGATGAACTTGAATCTTCGTCAATTAACGAGGACTATATTGGCAGTTTTACAGTCGGTGTTGGTGATCTTATCGAATATAGTACAGGAAAAGAATATAATAATTGTTATACAAAGGTAATTGTAGCCACTAACAATGATCAATACGATATTGATTATGAAATATCCACTAATCCAGCTTATGGGTTTGGATATGAAGGTAGCTTTAGATGTACATCCGGTAGTGTGGATTATAAAAGTGGGTCATACCACTATGTTGGCACAGTTAATTTTGGAAAATCAACAAATACAGGTAGTATTAAAAAATACAAGTTAACTACAGATGGAGGAGAAGAGTTGAAATACAAAATAACATGGAATTGCTCCAAAAAGAACTAAGTTCCATATCGCACACATTTAAACTTAGCTTGGGTTTAAGATAAAGATGCAATATACAATGCAATAGATTAAAACATAGTGTCAATAGTCTTTTGAAATACTAATCATGAAAACTATTAATTCTTTAATTATCTCAATAACCACTTTATTACTAATTCAAATTTTTATAGTTGTTGTAAAAAGGCCAAAAATGATCCAGAACCAGAATTGGAAGATGAAATTCATTATAGGACAAAGGAAATAAAATACCTAAGATTAGATGGAGAAGGAGAAGATAGCCAAACTAGCTATAATAATGATAATAAACTTGAGACTGTAAGTGTTACTAGAATTCCTTATGATGGAGAAAGTGAATCATATTCAGATTCATTTAATTATGATGATGATGGTACAATTACAAGTTATCGACATGGGGAAGTAAGTCAATCTTTTTTGTATTATAATAGCAATCAAATCATTGAATGCCTCTATCAAAATGACTTTAAAGAAGAAGTAACATATATAAATGGATTGATTAATAAAATTGTATAAATCAGATTTGATGAATTTGAAGATGATCCCGCAAATTACATTTTTACTTCATAAAGTATTGGAATTAATGCCTAATTTAGTATGTTTAAAATATATTCAAAGTATTGAATATTAAGTATTTAAATCATTTACCGATACAGAATTTTCTAAATGATGTAAATCAGGTAAATACAATATTTGAGTTGTAAAAATGATGTGATGAAATTCACTGAATGATTTGTAAGCATCCGGTAAACTCCGCCTAAAATATCCCCATGTCAGTTTTTATTTTTCGGAAAACTAAAAACGAACGACATGCTAAACGCTAAGAAAT